>CAKZLL010000499.1 GCA_937125475.1 uncultured Saprospiraceae bacterium
TCTGGCAAATTGGCAAACAATGATCGAATAGGTGTGAACAATCCCGTGTAAGTTGCAGGATTAGAGCGAGGTGTTCGACCGATAGCCGATTGATCTATTTCTATGACTTTATCTATATGTTCAAATCCTTCAAACGAAGCGTAAGGCATTGGTTTTTTGCGTGATTTATAAAAATGCTGGCGCAAGATTGGATAAAGTGTTTCATTAATTAAAGTCGATTTTCCACTACCAGAAACGCCTGTTACACAAATAAATTTGCCCAAAGGCAATTTCATATTGACGTTTTTTAAATTATTCCCACTTGCTTTTTTAAGTATTAAAAACTCGCCATTACCTTTTCTTCGCTTCTTCGGAATTTCGATTTTTCTAACATTATTCAAATATTCTGCGGTAATCGTGTTGAACTCCTTAAAGGTACTCGGCACACCTTGCGCGACCAATTCACCGCCATGTTTTCCAGCTCCAGGTCCAAGATCAATGAGATAATCCGACGCAAGCATAATGTCTTTATCATGTTCAACGACAATCACAGAATTGCCGATTTTTGCTAAGTTTTTTAATGCTTCAATCAATTGTTGATTGTCTCGTTGATGCAATCCAATACTCGGTTCATCAAGGATATAAGTAATTCCTGTGAGTTGCGAGCCGATCTGAGTTGCCAGTCTAATCCGCTGTGCTTCTCCGCCCGAAAGCGTACCAGCAGGACGATTAAGCATCAAATAATCCAAACCAACGTTGAGTAAAAACCCAAGACGTAATTTAATTTCTTTTAAAATATCTTTTCCGATCAATGCCTGACGATCCGTTAATTTCGTTTCGATTTCAAGCATCCAATCATAGAGTGTTTGAATATCTAAACGGCTTAATTCGCCGATATGCTTATTTTTTATTTTGAAATGAAGCGATTGTTTTTTCAAACGAAAACCATCACAATCTTGACAAGTAACGACCGACATGAAGTTTTCAGCCCACTGCCTCACCTTATCCGAAGCCGTGCCGCTATGCCAACGTTTAAGCATTTTAAGAATACCTTCATTAGCCAAATTATATGAAAAATATTCATCTCTAGTTGGTGATTTCACTGGGAATTTCTCATCACCACCATGCAACAAAATATTCATCGCTGCTTCTGGAATTTTTTTAATTGGCGTAGAGACTGTGAATTTATATTTTTTACCAATGGCTTTGACTTGCTTAAAAGTTGTATTGTCTCGCAATTCACCAAAAGGCACAATTCCTCCATCTTTTATTGACTGATTATCGTCTGGAATAACTCTTTTTAGATCCACTTCTGTTTTTACCCCTAAGCCTTTACAAGTCGGACAAGCCCCATAAGGCGAGTTAAACGAAAACGCATTTGGAGAGGGTTCTTCATAAGAAATTCCCGTTTCAGGATCCATTAAATATTTACTATAAGCCGATACTTTTTCTGTATCGTAGTCCATAATCATAATAAATCCCTTTCCCATTTTCAAGGCGGCTTCCATTGAGGCACGCAATCTTTCGCGCTTCTCCTCTCCTACTTTCATTCGCTCTACAACGGCTTCTATATCATGGGTTTTGTAGCGATCCGTTTGCCTTTTAGGAACAAGATCAAGCATTTCACCGTCAACTCGTACTTTAGAATAACCTTGCTTACGAGTATATTCAAATAGCTCTCGATAATGTCCTTTTCGAGCGCGAACCAAAGGCGCGAGAATAACTACTTTTTTATTTTTAAAATGCGTCAAAATATGTTGAAGCATTTGATCTTCAGAGTAGCGCACCATTTTTTTGCCCGTCTCAAAGGAATATGCTTCTCCAATCCGAGCAAATAACAAACGCATAAAATCGTAAATCTCTGTAATTGTACCAACGGTTGAACGCGGGCTTCGTCCTGTCGTTTTTTGTTCGATAGAAATAACAGGACTTAATCCCGTGATTTTTTCTACATCTGGACGTTCCATCTCCCCAATAAACTGTCGAGCATAAGAGGTAAAAGTTTCCATATAACGACGTTGCCCCTCAGCATAAAGCGTATCAAAAGCCAAACTCGATTTACCGCTTCCGCTAATTCCTGTAATAACAACGAGTTGATTTCTCGGTATTTTTAGGCTAACATTTTTAAGGTTATTTTCATTCGCCTCCGTGATTTCGATATAATTATTATCTATTGCTCCGTTGTTACTCATTACTTTTGATTTCTTATCTAACCCTTATAATTTAACAGATATAAATGTCCATTTTATAGGAAATGTAAAAATACTGAAATGGTTTGAAATTTTTATAGTAGAAGAATCTTTTTGAAATGTTTTGTATGAAAAAGCACAATAGGCTTACAAATTGTTTGATCTACATTTACAGTTAAAGATAAAGTTTAATCAACCATTTAAAGATTGGCATAGTATTTTGTTATAAAAAGTTATACCACCTAAACAATATGCTATTTCAAAATAGAATTTACATTAATTAATACCTAATGATATAGTTTTTTTATTTTATTTAAAAACTTGTATCATCATATCATGGTAATTTGATATTTCTAATAAAAAATGTTTTTTTTTATTCAAAGTACTTTTTAGGATAGTAAATTTTAAAAAACTACTGATTATTAACACTTTAAGTATAGTATTACTTTTATTTTTAGCTTTAACACTTTAAATTACAAATAAAAACATACTAATTATATTCCAAATTTTATTTCAAATACATAAAAAAAAGCAATTAAATTAGAATATAATTTTAAAAAATAAAAAGGTTACAAAATAATTCATTTTTTTTCAATAAAAATCATTTTCTACTTGACTTTTAGGTTGTGATAACTTATACAGTTTTTTTTTGAAAAAATCAACCCCTCAATTAATAGAAATGAAACTTTTTTTTTTTGAACGCGTATATTAGGGCATCCATCAACCAAATTCAATAGAGGAAAACAGAAACTTTTAATATGAGGCAATTAAAAATTACAAACAAAATCACATCTCGTGAAAGTCTTGCATTAGACAAATATTTAAATGATATTGGCAAGATTAGCATGCTTACCGCAGATGATGAAGCAGATTTAGCACGTCGTATTAAACAAGGAGATCACGAGGCACTGGAAAAGTTAACCAAATCAAATTTAAGATTTGTAGTTTCAGTTGCTAAACAATATCAGAATCAAGGTTTATCATTAAGTGATTTAATTAATGAAGGTAATGTAGGTTTGATGAAAGCAGGTAGACGCTTTGATGAAACGAAGGGTTTTAAGTTTATTTCTTATGCCGTTTGGTGGATTCGTCAAGCTATTCTTCAAGCTATTGTAGAATATTCTCGTATTGTTCGTTTGCCTTTGAATAAAGTAGGTTCTTACAATAAAGTCAATGAGGCTTTTATGTCTTTTGTCCAAGAATTTGAACGCGAGCCAACTCATGAAGAGTTAGGTGAAGTGTTAGGATTAAGCGCTAAAGAAATTCGTAATATGTTGAAAGGTAGCGGCAGACATTTGTCAGTTGATGCACCTATCAATGGAGAAGATAGCGATGCAACAATGCTTGACTTGATGATTAATGATGATCAAGTTAGACCAGATACAAAATTAATTAATCAATCTTTGAGAACGGAAGTTCAGGAAGGTTTACAAATTCTTTCGCCTAGAGAAGTCGAGGTTTTATCAAGCTATTACGGTTTAGAAGGTAAAAAACCATTGACTTTGGAGGAAATCGGAGAATTATACAATCTTACTAGAGAGCGTGTTCGACAAATTAAGGAAAGAGCTATTCGACGCTTACGCAAATCTTCAAATAAAAATGCATTGCGATCTTATTTGGGATAAAAAAATTCTATGATAATAGACTTTATTCTAGATAATTTAGCTTCATACAAAATTATTTAGAATAAAGTCTAATAAAAAAACGGGTAATTCAATTGATTGAATTACCCGTTTTTTTATTATCATTTGGCAAAGCAAAGGCATGCCTTTGCCCTACGGTATATTATATAATTATCGTGTGAATACCCAGTCTTTTTCGGTGGACATATCCGCATTAAAAACATATCCTCCCAAATCAAAGGCTTTCAAATGTTCTGGATTGGTGATTTTATGCTTAATTGCAAAACGACACATCATGCCTCGCGCCTTTTTTGCAAAAAACGAAATGATTTTATACTGCCCATTTTTCTCTTCCTTAAAATTGATATTATATAGGTTTCCGTTTAGTTTTTTCTTTTGAATAGATTTAAAATATTCGTTTGATGCTAAGTTAATCACAACCTCACCCCCACTTTCTTTCAAATCTTTATTTACTAAATCCGTAATTGTATTGTCCCAATAATGGTATAAATTTCGACCTTTTTCAGTAATTAAACGCGTTCCCATTTCTAGGCGATAAGGTTGAATTCGATCCATCGGCTTCAATAAACCATACAAACCTGATAAAATCCGAAGATGTTTCTGAGTATATTCAAAATCTTTTTCGGTAAAATCTCCCGTTTCTAATCCGATATAAACATCCCCTTTGAAAGCTAAAACGGCTTGTTTAGAGTTTTTATCATTAAAGTCGGTCGAAAAAGCCTTATAACGATCATTGTTTAACTCTGCCAATTTATCGCTGATCTTCATTAAAGATTTAAGTTCACCAGTTGATTTCTGACTTAGAATTTTCACTAACTCGTTGGTATTTTTTAATAAACGAGGTAGGGAATATTCCTTTACAGTTGTTTCAGAATAATCCAATGACTTAGCAGGAGAGATTAAAAATATCATTATTATTTTAAATTTTGATTCATAGTTTCATTACCGTTGATGAAACAAGTTAGCCGACAAAATGTTGATTTCCAAAGGCAAAAATAGTTATTCCTTTTGAAAATCAACATTTTATCGGCTAATTCTATTTTTATAAAAAAACAGTCAGAAGATATTTTATTCTGCTTTAACAACTTTATGCGTTGTTTCTTCTTCTCCTATTTTCACTTTTACCAAGTAAATACCGATAGGTAATTTTTCCATATTCAACTGTTCTTGAACACGTCCTCTTTTATTCAATTGAATATTTTGAACCTCTTGCCCTATTGCATTAAAAATCGCAATCGAACCATCTTTAGTTGCATTTTCGATAGTAATCGTTAGTACTTCACTTACTGGATTTGGATACATCGAAACACCTTCTAAGGTTTTTATTTGGCTGCTGCTTGACGTTCCTCGCTGTCCTTTTGTGTACCAACGCGCCCATTTTGCATCTTGAATTAATACAGTAGCAGTACCATTTGGCGTAACTTTATCTGCCATTAAATCAATGACACCAGTTACATCACTTCCGCTATTAGAAGCATTAAAAATCAATTTATCATCTAATCTAGAATAACTTGGATAGCTTAATCTACTATTTTGGAAAACAGTTTCATTTGCACCAGTCACCAAATTTACAGCGATTAAAGAATAAGCATTATTAGCCTGATCTATATAATCAAAAGCAAGAATATAAGGTGAATTTTTAGAGAACGAAGGATTTCCTATGCTAATATCTTCAGGCAGGTTAGAAAACACTTTACTAATACTACCATCACCGAAGCCATTCGCTGTATTATCCCATGCTTTCAAAACACCTACATCCCAATATTCAATTGCTTGACCAGATAAACCATTGATGCGATTTAACGCATCATATACGATATATTCGCCAGTATAATCCCATTCTATAGCATCAGCATATAATACATCTCCTGACGAAACGCCTTGAGTAAAAGAAGGGTTAAACAATGGGAATTTTGCCCATTGTGCTAAATTAAAATCATATACCCAAATCGCCGTATCTTGGCTAGTTGTAATCGCAGCAATCCGATTTCCATCTTTTGAAATCGCTACATTTGACCAAATGGCATTATTACTAATAATTCCTTCCGAAGAAACACCATCTAATGTAATACCTCTCATTCGATCATCATTTCCAATATAAACCGCATAATCGCCTTCATCTGTTATACTTGGCGGATTGCGTAAAGTAGTAGTAGAAATCGGTGTAAAATTCGTCGCTTGTGGTGTAGAAATGTATAAAGTATTTGAGTTAAAAGCATCTGTATCATGGCTCAAAATGTAATCTGTACCGATAACTGCTGGCAAATCACCAGGCTGAATAACCCCAACACCTGTACCAGGATTACTACCGCCACCACCGCCGCCGCCGCCAGTAGGTGCTGCTATACCAACAGCATCAAAAGCAGTTCCAGCAGCTGTTGCTTCCGATGATCCTACTCCATACAAATCTTCAGCAGCTTGAATAACGCCTACTCGCGCATCTACAAACTGAGAATTAGAAGTTAAATACATCGTCAAAGCACGGTAATAAGTATCTTCTGCTTTATCTTTTCCTATTGCTGTCGCATACTTATAATATGCCCAATTCGCAATACCGCTATTGATATGAACACCGCCGTTATCTTGCGAGCCAGTATATTGTTCGTTTGTATGACGTGGTTGATAACCATTATCGTTCAAAGAAGAACCACCATTATGAGGATCAGACATAGAACGTAATGCTCCAGAAGGAAAATATTGTGTATTAACAATATCATCACCTAAATTCCAATCATCACGGTCGATCATTGTACCAAAAATATCAGCAAATGACTCGTTCAATGCACCCGATTCTCCTTGATATTGTAAATTAGCAGAGTTAGAAACTACTCCGTGTGACATTTCATGTCCTGCTACATCTAATGATTTTGCTAATGGTTGAAATGCCGTTCCGCCATTTCCATAAAAAATAGCTGCCCCATTCCAAAAAGCATTATCCATGCTATTGTTGTTCTCATCCGATACATTAATAATCGAAACGACACGACCGCCATTTCCATTAATAGAGTTTCTGCTATGCGTATTTTTAAAATAATCGTAAGATTCTTTCGCATTGTAATGACCAGAAACAGCCGTTGGATTATTCCATGAATTATTAGATGATGAAACATGAGAAACATTCATATTATTCTGAGGCGAAGTATTATTCGCGTCAATCGTCCAGATCGCGCCTCTAGGATCATCAGGCATAGTCGATGCACCTAAATTAAACATAGACTGTGTAGCATCAATCATAAAATAAGTACCACCAACATCATAAACATCAATTGTGCGAGAGATACCAGCCAAATCAACCGCAGTAGCAGTAGCAGGTCCATCTAAAGCACAAGTATGATTATAGTGAGATAGATTTTCTCCTGTTTTTGCATTAATATGATATTCCCAACGCTCCATGAAATTCGGGCGAACCGTAACATGCCAAGCTAATTGCTCACTATGCAAGTCATTATCTTTATGAAAGATCACTAACTCTGCTTCTGTTTCACTACTCTGCAAGATTGTTTTTTCCTTTGCAGTTAATGCTTTTACAACAGTTTCGTTTTTGACTTCATTCATTGCAGCCGCTTCACTCGCATCTGCATTTAAGAGCGGTAAAACATTATCCATATTTGGTGTAGGATAAAAGCGTCCTGCTGCCATAACGATTTTATTATTTAAATCGGTGTGTAAAATCAACTCACCGCCTTCTACTTTTATTCCCATAAAGACCTGTTGCATGCGAATGTGTGTCATTCCTAATGCATCTGTTTGGATTTTAACAACTTCAAATTCATTACTAGGATCATCGATTCTCAATGCGATTTTAATTGCATTAAGGTATTCTAATGCTGCATCTTGGATAGAGCTTTCATTTCCTAATTGTATGCTTTGTGTACCGACCATACCTTTGAGCATGATAGGCATACCATTTTTATCATCATAAAAAATTTCTAAATTTGGCAATTCGTTTTTAGCCGTTATATTAGGAAGGTAATTCAAAGTTGGAAAATTGGCATTTTCTTGTTGTGGCGTAATGATGATTGCGTTCAAATCATCTGTATTAACAGGAGTGAGTGTCCGTTGTCCTTTCTCACTAGTCATTGGATTTTGTTGCCCAAAACTAATGGAAGTACTCATTAGAAGAAATAAAAATATCCAGTAATAATTCCTCATTATAAATTATTTAATCGTGATGTAAAAATGCGAATGTAAAGGTGGGTCAAAGGCGTGCCTTTGCTCTACCTTATATATTCTAATTTAAGACTTTTTAAATAGAGAAAGGTAACAATTTGGGGCAAAACCTAATTAGAATGCTAGAATAGCGCTCTTTGTGGATTCAGATAAAAGAAATATTCTTTGTTAGGTGCGATTTTTTTGTTAAAAATATTACTCAACCTCCTCATAATCAATATCAATGATATGAGCTTCTTTGCTATTACTTTTAGCGGTTGTATTTCTTTTTTCTTCTATTTTTTTGGTGGGGAAAAAAACTTTATATCCCCAATAACCTAATACTATAAAAGTTAATATTTTAAACATTTGACTAATTTAGGGAACGCGCAAAAAATAATCTACCCATCTTGCTATGAATTTTACTTTTTACTGCGTTGCCTTTTTCTTACATAGCTCGCTATGCCGCGTAAAAAGCGCCTTGTAAAAAATAAAATTCATTACGCAATCTTGGGTAGGTTTTTTATTTCCTTGTCCCTTATTTAAAAAAATTCGACTTTCCCGAAAATACAATTTTTCAAAGATTTATTAATAAATATACTAAAAAAAGCGCGTTCTCTTATCGAAAACGCGCTTTTTAACCTAGTCAAGTTTAATTTCTCTATCTACTTAAAACATCATTAATTTCATTGACAACACCTGGTTCACTAGATCTCTTTGCAGGAACTCTTGCAAGATTTCCCGATTTGTCAATCAAGAAGAAACTAGGCAATCCTCGAACGCCATATCTTGTAGCAACATCAGATTCATATAAATTTTTGGCATATAAATGAGTACCTTGTAATTGATGTTCAGATAAGAAGTTTTTCCAGCTATCAGGACTAGAGTCCAAAGAAATATATAAAAATTCAACTTCTTTCCCTTTGAATTTCTTTTTCAGATCTTTACTTCTTAGGATTTCATATCTACAAGGGACACACCAAGTTGCCCAAAAATCTACATAAACTACTTTTCCTTTAAAGTCTTGTAAACTTTTAACTTTTCCATCCTTATCCACTAATGTAAAATTAGGTGCAGGTGTTCCAGCTTCTAAACCATTTGCTCTTCGGAATTCACCTTGTACTAAATTTTTATAATTAGTATAAGGGCATTCTTCCATAAACATTCTCACATCATTTCCAATCACATAAGTTTGTTTGCTTTTACATTTTAGATAAAATTCATTAGCTAAAATAAAAAACTGTGCTTTTCCTTTTAAGTAATCTTTTGCACCTCTATATTTTGGTCTTTTATACCCTGGACCTACAATTCTTTTCATTCTAGCATCTTGAAAGTCTAAGAATTGATCCAAAAAGAAGATGTATTTCTGATTGATAACTGCTCCGTTATTACTTATCTCTAATTCATTTAAGAAATTATAATATTCGTATGGGAGATCCATTGGAGGTGGAATATCATTATAATAGGCATGTTCCCAACGATAACGCATTAAAAGATGTCCCCACCAAAAATCAATATCTGCTTTTGCATAATCAGCAAAAATCTTAGTGAATTGCATTTTTTCTTTGTTATGCTTATAGAAAGCATTTTTCTCCTGTCGCTTTTTACGCATTAAGATTTGAAAATCATCAGGATTCAAACTTGCCATTTTATAAATGATATAATCATCATTTAGGCGAGCAAAACGAGCATTAGCCAAATTAAGATAAGCATTATTATCTGCTCCTTCACCTTTGAACTGAACAGTTGATGCCATATCCCAAGCATCAAAAGTTAATTCAAGTTCTTGATTAGGCTCAAGAAATAATTCAATATTACTATTACCATGATACAAAGTAGCTACTTTGGCCTCAATGACAGCAATTTCAATTTGGAAGGTCGCAGAACCATCTAAGTGAAAAGTATATTCCATCGGCTCGTGTGTAATAAAATCAGCGACCGTGCTAATTTTTACTGTTTTTCCACGAGGACTTAGAATTTTTCCTCTGACAATGGTTGTCGTTTTAGTGTTGGCTAATAATGAAGTTCCCCCAAACATCATTATTAATAATAATAAAATATAGCTGTAGCTTTTCATACTTGACTGGTCATTTTACGCTTTCTAGTTTGTAAATTAATACCTTAATGATTTACTTATCTTCTAGAACTAAAATATTAAAAAAATATAAAAAAGTATTCCAATGATTTTTTCAATTATTTTTTTTCAAATAATAATTGAAAAAAAATTATGTAAGCATCTAAAAATCAAGTCAATACAAATATAGTCATAATTTAGTCATAAAAAAAACAGATCTATTTCTTAATACTCAAAAGTACCAATAGGGGAATCAATTGTTAGTTTTTTCCCGTTATCGTATTTTTCAACATGACCAATTACTTGTGCATCTATATTAAACTGTTTTGCAATTTCTATAATGCCCTGAGCAGCTTCTTGGCTTGTATAAATTTCTAGACGATGCCCCATGTTAAATACTTGGAACATTTCTTTTCCGTCTGTTTTTGCTTCATTTTGAATAAGAGAAAAGATTGGAGGAATTGGCAAAAGGTTATTCTTAATAATATGAACATCTTTTACAAACTTGAGGACTTTTGTTTGTCCTCCTCCTGTACAATGTATCATTCCTGAAATATCTTTATGGTATTGCTCAAGCACCTTTTTGATTACAGGAAGATAGGTTCTAGTTGGAGATAATATTAATTCACCTATTTTATATGCGTCCTGACCTATTTCTATAGTGTCAGTCATTTTTTTGCTTCCAATATAAACCACTTCATCTGGCGTATTAGGATCAAAACTATCTGGATAATTTTCAGCATGATATTTACTTAAAATATCATGTCTAGCAGAAGTTAGACCATTACTACCTATGCCACTATTATATTTGTCTTCGTAGGTAGATTGACCATAAGAAGCTAACCCTACAATTACATTGCCTGGTTGAACATCATTAATGACTAGATCTGACTTTTTCATTCTTGCGAAAGCCGTAAATCCAACATCTATTGTTCGGACAATATCACCTACATCAGCCGTTTCACCGCCTGCAAGTATAACATTTACGCCATTTTCAGCCAATTTTTTGACTATTTGTGTAGTGCTATTAATAATAGCACTAATGACAGCACCTGAAATTAGATTTTTATTTCTACCTATAGTAGAAGAGAGTAATATATTATCTGTAGAACCGACACATCCCATATCATCTAAATTCATGATAATCGCGTCTTGAGCAATCCCTGCCCATACACTTATGTCGTTTGTTTCTTTCCAATACAAATAAGCCAGACTTGTTTTTGTCCCTGCTGTATCTGCGTGCATTAAGTTACAATATTCTGCATCATTTCCTGCTATATCTGGCAAAATTTTACAAAAAGCTAAAGGGTATAAGCCTTTATCTAAATGTTTGATTGCTGCATGAACCTCATCTTTTGTTGCTGAAACTCCTCTTAAATCGTACTTCAATAATTCTTTTTTCATGTAACTCTGATCGACTTTACAAGTTAATTGCAATATATATTTATATATGCACAAAGATAGTGTCTTGGTATCAGTTCAAGAACCTTTACCCTAATTATTTTTTGTATTTCTTTACAGAAGAAATAATTATAATAAGAAGAGAAAATAGTAAAGTCTTTTGTAAATAAAAATTATTTACAAAGAGATTACAGATATTCATTAAACAATTTAAAGTAATATGATATTGAAAAGAATCCCGAATAGTGTTCTGTAAAATAAAAACAGAAGCAGATTTTGTGCTTATTTTTTGTTTGGAAAGTATTTATTTGCTATGGGTAGCTAACTATTAACTAACTATACATATCTTAACAAAAACAATTCCACAAAATAAAAATATGTTTCAAAAACATATTTTAACTTAAAAAAACACATTATTGAGCTAATAAAACAATTTTTATTTAATGTTTCTTTAAAAGAAACACATTTTAATTTATAGATAGTGAAAAACAAGCCAATTAAACGCATTTTTTTGTTTAAAAAACATACTAGCGCCTAATTTAAACCTACCTTTCTTTTTTACCTTTGATTTATTAAAAAAAACACATTTTAGCCTTAAAACACCTGTTATACATGCAGATACCACTTATTAAGGACTGAAGTAATTATTAAAATTTTCAAAAAAAAATGGTGCAGAAAAAACTAAAAAAAAGGAGATTTATTATCTTTAATAATTGATTTTTGGCAAGGTCATTGCTGATATGACATTGGTTTTACATTTGAATAGAGGAAATAACTAAATGGAATAGTAGAACTTTCGGACAGTACCCTCTAGAAAATGGAAAGCCCTTGCTCCGAAGAGCAAGGGGTCCCTAACCCAAACAAATAAACACAAAAAACTACTTCTGTAGCACTTTGTTCTACAATAATAGGAATATAATTTATATTTGACAAATTTACAGGTTATTTGTTGTGACACCTAGTTACACATATTTCTTTTAATAATGTGTCATTTATAGATCATATCCCTTTTTTTTGTGACATCAGACCAAGTTGTTTTTTATTAAAAAAAATAAAATATGTTTTTTTTATGCTGTATAAGGCTAAAAAAAGCTAATTATCCAATTTATTATTGAATAATTCTTTCCACTTTTTTTACAAAAAAATCATTAAGCTAATAATTAGATAAGATAAAATGCCTTAAAATAGCATTAGGAGGGCGAAATACGCTTAAATAAATTAAAACAATACAAATACATTAATTAAATATACATTTCTTGTAAGAATAATGGTACTCAAAATTCCAAATAGCCATAAAGAAGAAAAAGATCTTTATTTCCAACTATATTAGAGCAAAATCTATCTTTTTTTAAATAAGAAATGTCAACTGCCTCACGAGTACGAATTTCATCATTTAATTTTTCATCAATTGTAATTTCTAAAAACTCAGGCTTATTTGCTTTTGTTGAGACACCAAGTACTTCAATGATTTTTGCTTGAGCTAAAATTCCCTCTTCTACTAGCTTTTTATCTTTTTCGTAGGCAATCCACTTAGATTTAATAAACATGAGTAGAGTACTTATTAAACCTATGTATATATTAAAAAGAATAGTACTTACTATTCTTTTAATGCTATCTAATTTAATTGGATTAAAATCAATAAAAAAATTCCTAAACTTGCTAAATCGCAATTTTAGGAATTCCTGAAAATAATTATTTAAATACTAGATCAATAACTAAGGTGTTTCAGTCAAAAAACCATCTTTTTGTAATAAGAGATTTTTACCATCTTTCACTACATAAGCTTTACCATTTTCAAATGGCTGTGCAAAATGAAATTCAAATGCAACTGCTATTTCATTAAATTGATTGACATAACCATACATTCCATCTTTCTTCACAGTGAAATATCCTTCGCCATATCCTCTAATCACATCATATTCAAAAGGAATAACTGTTTTATTATGAATATCTAAACAGCCCATTCTACCATTCTTAGTTACTAAAAAATAACCTTGTGTTTCTGCTGGCAACTTTCCTAAGAAACCGCCTGCATCTTCATAAACCGTTGGAATAATTTCGTTACCTTCAAAATCAATATAACCGTATTTTCCGTCTTTTTGTACAACAGCATAACCATTATTAAAGATTGGTCTAAGATTACCGTTAGTATATTTAAAAGGAGTGACTTTTTTACCTCTTCGATTAATGATTCCCCATTTTCCTTTATATTGTGCTGCAATAATTCCATATTCAAATTGATACCCCATGTTATCATATTTAAAAGGAATGACTGCTTTATTCTTTTTATTAATTACGCCCCATTTATTCGCTTGCTTCACAACAGCTAATCCGCCAATAAATGACAATGCATAATCATACTCGAAAGGGATAATCACTTCTAATTTCTTATTCACATAACCATATTTCTTATCCTTACGAGCATAAGCCAAACCATTTTCAAATGTACCTAATTCGTCATATATAAATTTTACTGCTATTTTACCTCTTTTATTTACAGCTCCCCAGCGTCTACCCATTTTCACAATAGCGGTAGATCTATTAAAATCAAGCGCTTGATCAAAATCAAAAGGCACACGAATATTATTGGCTTTATCAATATATCCATACAAACCACCTTTTCTTGCGTAAGCAATGCCTGATTTAGAAAACTTGCCTAATTCATCATATATAAATGGTATAATAGTTTTGTTGGTTACATTAATTGCCCCCCATTTTCCATTTTTCTTTACAATTGCAATACCATTATGAAAATCCTTAACCTCTCCATATTCAAATGGAATTAAGGTTTTTCCTGTCATATTAATAAAACCAAGTTTTCCATTTTTCATAGCTGGGCAAACACTATTATAGAATATGCCCATATTATCAAATTCAAATGGAATAATTGTTTTGCCTTCTTTATTAATACAGCCGTATTTTCCGTTTTTCTTTACTGGCGCTAATCCTTGACTAAAAGATTTAGCATCTTGATAGATTGGTGAAATGGATAAAAAGCCTCTCTTGTCGATAAATCCCCATTTATCTCTACTCACGACAGGTGCTAATTTTTCATTAAAGGAAAAGATACGATCATAGAGAAACAAGGAAATAGTTCTTCCTTTTTTATTGATTGCGCCCCATCTTCTTCCCTTACGAACAGTAGAAATACCTTCTTTAAAAGGCTCAACTTCATCATAAACAATAGGAATAGAAAGTTCTCCATATTCATCTATGAAGCCCCAATATCTGCCTTTAGCAACGGCAGCCATTCCTTCTTTAAAAGGAAGTACTTTATGATAGATTTTTTGCGCTTCTTCTTGAACTAGAGCTAATCTAGTTTTTTTACTCATCCGCTTATTTTTATCTACTAATTGAGTAGAAGTTGTACAGCTTCCGAAAAGAACCACAAGAAGCAAGGGCAATAGAACTAGTTGCTTCTTCATAATTAGGTGCGTTTTTGTTTTGTGATCAAATAACACATAAATTTTAACAAAGAAAAATGTGTTACTTGTATTAGCTTAATTTAATTGTTAGCGTTTGAGACTGTAAAGTATTCAAACTTTATTTCATATTAAAATTATATACGTGAAATGATAGAAAAATGACAGTTTTTTACATATATAAAAAAGCCACATAAATCACTCCATTATATGTTAAACATCTACTTTAAATCACTAAATGTCAGTGGTTTGCCTTTTAAAGCATCAATTTAATGTATTATTAAACATTTTAGTTGCGAAATAACGTTTTTACTACTAAACTTTATTGCAAAGAAAAAAACAAAATAATTTTTTTGATTTAATAGATCATCTAAAATTTAAATTTAAAAAAATTATTTTCTAAGGTATTTATCATACCTTTTACCTTAATTTCCAAAATATTACAAATAAATTATTTCTTATATTGTTTTTTTATTCTGTCACAAAAGTAGTATAAATCCTCTTGTTTTTCCTTTTAAATAAAGAAAAATTAATTAAATTATCATTTTAAAAGAAAAAAAGGCTTTGTTGATTATTGTTTGTGATAATATTAGCAAAATGCATAAGGATGTATATTAATATATAGTAATATTAACAGCTAAAATGCTTGCTTTATTTATAAGAGTAAGATTGAAAGGATGTGCAAATCTAAGTTAAATATATGAAAAAATCATAATGCATCATGAAATCAGTCTTCATTTTTTTAATATTAGAGGTTCAACCAATAAGTGATTTTTGCTACAAATGCCCGATTCCGAACTGCAAACTGATCAAATGGGTCAGTAATATAATTATCCGTAAAGACCAGAAAAAAATCTGACACAGGCTGAAAACGCCATTGTAAGCGAGCGTTAATATTCAAATTGCTTTGCTGGTTATTATATTGAATAAAAGTTGTTAGAAATAGTTTTTTAGAAAAAGTCAAATCAATTCTAGGGCCAACTAACCAAAGATTACTAGGCACAAAAGGATCATTTAGCTTAATGTAATTATAGTTAGCATTTAGAGCGATTGTCCCATATTGTTGATATCTATATCTTATCTGCCCTCTCATTCCTAATCTTCTTCCATTATAGAATGTACCAATTGTAGGAGTAAGTCGAAAAGAGAATTTAGCCCGTCGATCACTTCGATAACTCAATTGAAAATTAGTAAAACGATGTCGTGTGCCTGCGGCTAAAAAAACACTATCTTCTTGAATACGGGTAGGGTCAAAATCAGATAATAATACTAGATCTTGGTAATTAACTTCAGCTCGAAGACTTGATGTATTCAAAAAATTAATATCCCAATATGTTTCTAAACGGCTTTCTATCCACCCAAAATCTTCTAAGACTTCATTATCATCCTTTCCTAATTTGTAAATATGACGATAGTCAAAACCAATTGTATGCTTCGTTATTTTTTTGTCTTTCGGAAAAAAGTTATAAGAAAATTCAGGACTAAGAAATAACATATCTCGACGAGAAACAAACCCAACTTCTGGTTGATATCCTTCTCCAACATACAATTGCGTCATTTCAAAACGAAATTTTCGCCTAGTATAGCCGATTTTAGCCATACTAAAAAATGGTTCTTCTATGCTTGTAGGAGAAAAAATATGATGATAAGCTACTTTTCCATCCCAACGATTATCTGTAGACGCATGACGGTACTCAATTCCTAAGGTTCGATTATAAGCATGATACGTACTACCCAAATTATCTGGATTAATTGCCTGTTTATTCACCAAAATAAAAGCGAGGCTAGAGCGATTAAAAACATTTTTTTCGACTGCTGCAACGGTATAATTAAAGCTAGGCAAATCATTTGTTGCATCTTGTGCCGTTTGTATATTCATTAGACCAACCCTTAGCCGATCATTAATTTTGCCGCTCAACCTTGCCCCATACAAGATATTATTCTGAATATTTTCATCAGTCGCTGTATCTTTTGCTACACCGATTCTACGCGAAAAAAAAGGCGTTATTCTACTTCCACCAAATCGACTAAATAAATCTGCGTTTTCCAAAAAAAACTGTCTTCGCTCAGGAAAAAACAATTCGAAACGTCCTAAATTAGTAACTTGCTGATCGACTTCAACCTGCGAGAAATCTGGATTAGCCGTTAGATCCAAATTTAATCCTGCAGTAATTCCGATTTTAGCATCTCCGCCAAAATTATATTTAGTTTGAAAATTATTTTCTGTAATATCTTCAAAATCTCTAATCGCACTACCCGAAGAATAAGGAATGACTGCAATTGTTTTTCGTTGTTTTTTTAAAGGTTCTTCCCAAACCATATTTCCCATATAGGTCAAATCCATAACGATCCTATTCCTCGGGATATTGATCCAATTAGATATCTCATTGTTTTGTGTATCACTACGATAAGCATTAAAGCGCCATTTTTCTGCACCAGGATTGAATCGGAATGTACTGAAAGGAATTTCGATTTCAGCAATCCAATAAGTATCATAACGCTTTGCTTGCCCCTTCCATTTATTATCCCAAGATCCTGAAAAACTCCCTCCTTCTCTTCCTCCATTAGAAATTAATGCTTCTCGAAGTACGCCATAAGGATTGATGCCAAATAAAAAAGCATTGGTCTTGTCAGCATAAGTATCAAAGACTAAACTAATATTATCTGTACCAAAAAAACTATAATCTCGTTTCAATGAATTAATAATATAATCAGCGCCTTTCGTATAACATTTAATTCCAACATAGAGATATTTATCGTTATATGCCATTGCGATTTCGGTTTGCCCCCAAGCGGCTATACTATCCGTAGGCATATATTGACAAAAATTTTGGGCTTTACCTATTTCTTGCCAAACAGATTCAGTGAGCTCTCCATCAAGGATAATAGGCTCAATTGTTTTCTTGACAATAAATGCAGCCAAACTATCGTCATTGACTGTATTTATTTGTTGAGAAAAACCAATGTAATAACTTCCAAAAAAGAAAAGAATAGCTATAATATATTTCATGAGAAAGGAGATCTATATAAATATAATTGTTCCTGCAAAGATAAGATTCCTCTTTTATTTTGATTGAAAAAAGAAAGATAATTTCTTGTGATTTTCAGCGAATTATAGTACATGAATAATTAAATAGATTATTTAGTTTGTTATTTTTTTTACAAAAAGGATATTCATTTGTATATTCGTAACAAATTAATAATAAGCCCTTTATCTCAACAAGGGTACTACTTAAAAAGAATCTACATTAAAAATATAAGATAATAACTATTGACTAACATAAATGTTTTGCACATTTTTTATGAATAAGTACTAAATTATTAAACCCGGATGATTTCTATATTTTTTTAGAAGCATCCCAAAATTTAACACAGATGAAAAATTATACCAAAAATTATTGGCGTAAGCAGCAGTTATGTACCAGTCAAAATCAATTCTTTAAGCAAAATAAACAACCCGATGGTGGTGAGATTATCGGAACAGAAGATATTATTGGAGGATAACAAGTATAAGAGGCTGTCTCAAGAGGTCAAAATATGCTTGAATTTCTCGGAGAGGTATCTGAGAAATTTTTCAAATAAGAAAATTTCAAGCCCATTATTTTACTTTTGATACAGCCTCTTATTTTTTTAGGTAACTCTTACTAGTTTTAGCCTTTCACTTACATCAACATATCTAACTTTTTTAAGAACCAATCCCTTGCCATCATACTTTCTTTCTGTTTTATTTGTTGTAAAAAAGACTGTTTCAGTTTATCCAAACTCTTTCGTTTTGAAATATAGGAGACCAATCTTTTTAATAATTGAATGCTATTTAAATAAGCCTCTTTATGATATGCAGCAGATAATTCCTTTCGATAAAGCAGTTTCTCAAATGCTTCAATTTGAGCAATTACAAAATCAAACATGTCTTCATCTAGCAAGAATTGTTCAAAAGCAGTTCGGATCAAATTAAATCTTGCTTTCGGTTGATAAGAAGCAGTAAAAGCATGGGTCAAAAATAGTTGATATGCTGCATTAAAATCATCTTGATAAAAATGCCACAACCCTAAATTCATTGCCACAACATCTGCCCGAATAGCTTCATCCAAGTAAACTTGATAATCATTAATAAACTGCTTCGTCCATTCAAATTCGCCTGCATGACAACCTAATGTAGCGATATTCCCAAAAGTTGTTTCTGTAATTTGTTGGCGTTGAATTATTAACTGTTGTTCCAACCCTGTTTGATAAAGCGATAAAGCCTCTTTATAAAATCGGGTATGACCACTATTGATTTGTCGAATAGTATAATTAAGAAATTGTGTTAAAAATAAAGATTGATAAATTTTTC
>CAKZLL010000500.1 GCA_937125475.1 uncultured Saprospiraceae bacterium
ATGTTGAACGTTACTCTTTTTTCTCAAAAACCATACACTGTTTCTACTTATAATTGTCTAAGTGTGTATTGGTCTCCCTTAAACGGAAGTCTTAATAAATCGGTCTTTATTCAATATAAAGAAAAAGGCGCAAGTGTTTGGAAAGATGGATATCCCATGGTTTATAATCCAATCACTTCTGTGAAAGACAAGACTACGATTGTTAGTTCAGCAGATTATAGGGGGAGTATTGTGAATTTAAAACCTGGTACCGCTTATGAGGTTAAACTTAGGCTTGAAAACACTTCTTCTGAGATAAATTTTAAAGCTACAACTTGGTCTGACAACTATCCAATTGGTGAAGTAGCCTCAATTCCATTAGATACAAATTACTTATCTATAACCAAATCTGGAACAGCTGATGGCTATGTACTTTATGATGGAACAGATATAACTATTGATGGCAAGAACAATGGACAAAATAATTGTATTGAGCTCAAAGATGTCAAATATGTAATAATTCGGGGTTTTACTTTGATTAATGGAAAGAAAAATGGAATATATTTAGATAATTGCGAACATATAATTATTGAAGATTGTGATATAAGTAAATGGGGAACAAGTAAGCCTATTGCTAAAGGTGGATTTGGTACTGCAAATCATGCAGGAATAGCATCTGTTTATTCTAGTTCTAGAGGAAATTCTGTTAGGCATTGCACATTTCAACGCAATTTGATACATGATCCCAATACCAATTCTAATAGTTGGGCTGAAATAAATTATGCGTCGCATGCCGAAGGTAATTATCATCCAGAAGGCCCTGTAGGAATTTTCTTGCACAAATGTCGTACTGGAAATAATGTTATTCGGTATAATCAAATTTGGAGTAAAAAAGACCACTACTTTTCTGATATTCTTGGAGGTGGTCCTAATGCTAGTTATAGTGGTTTTCCTGGACCAGATTCTGATATTTATGGTAATTATCTAGCCAATAGTTGGGATGATGGTATCGAAGTTGAAGGCAGCAACTGTAATGTCAGGGTTTGGGAAAACTATATTGAAGAGACATATAATCATATCGGAAATGCTCCGACTACAATAGGACCATTATATATTTGGAAAAATGTTACTGGAAGAAGTTATAGTCCTCCTAATAGTAAGTATGGAGAGTTTGGCGCTTTTGCTAAAATGGGAACTGCTCGGAATAGAGACTGGATGGCTGGGTATATGTATTTTTTTAATAATACTATTCTTCAGCCTAATGGAGAAGGTTCTGGAGGGTTAGGAACACGTTGGGACAAAAAAGGAAAGGGGAGAACGATCAAAAACTGTGTTTCGAGGAACAATATATTTCATGTACGAAGTACAAAAAATAAAAAATTTAATTCGATCGCTTCTGGTAATTCTGGTGAAAATAATGATTTTGACTATGACCTATTGACTGGAGATTTTCCTCAAAGAAATAAAAGACAATTAAAAAATCAGGAAAATGGAATTAATGGGAGTGTGCCGAAATATGAAGGTGGTGCTCCAAGTTTTGATTTTGATAATATGATAGGTTCATTTAGATTGGATAATGGCTCTCTTGGAGTTGATGCTGGTGTAGTTATTCCGAATTTTATGGAAGCTTATAGTGGAAATGCGCCAGATATGGGCGCACATGAGCGTAACAGCCCTGATATTAGGTATGGAGTTAATGGAATGTTGGAATACACAAAAAGGATGAGCAAAACGAATACTTCTAGTCGTATAAAAAGGAGAATAGAAAATATTAAGAAATGGTTCTCTTCATTATTTGGAGCGTAATCAAGGTAATTTAATGCACTGTAACAAAAGCTATTTGATGTTTTAGTTGCAGTGCAACGTTACTGTTTGTAGTATGAAAATTAAGTACATAAAAAATCATCAGACGAATAAATTGCAATCCTGAGTGTTTTAAGCTATAATTTTATCCGTTGATATAATTTGTCTGATGACTTTTGCTCCGTTACTTAATATATTCATTGACAATTTTTGTCAGAATAAATATTTTTTGAAATCCAGCGGTTGCTTGCCTTGTTATTTTTCAAAAGTTAGAACAATGAAACAAACCCACATTGGAATAAATGGCAAAAATTGTCAATGAACCATTAAAAAGAAGGTAATCATTCTAATCAATCCCCTTTAAAACGATAAAAAACTAATAATGAAATTTGAATTAATAGAAGATTTCAAAAAACTAAAAGGAGGAATAGATATTCTATCTTTAGAAAAAATAATATCCGACCTCCTGATTTTTTTAAGAAGAAATAAACTTAATTGGTTCGAAGGAATAGAATTGATCAATGATTTGATTTATTTGAAACGCCATGATAGTTCGAGATTAAGTAAAGCAATATCTGAGCAGATTTTTACATGGATAGAAGAAAAGTATGATAGTGAAAAAATACTAGATACAGTAAGATTTGAAGTGGAAGAAAACTCGGAAGAGGAAAAGATAGTAAGATTAATAGATTTGACATTAAATACAATTTATCATTTAAATCAAAACATTCAAGTACTCCCTTTTATTCAAGAAAAACGAAGGGTAGCAAAAACGGATTTTGAAAAATATGAATTACAAGAAGCAATAGAATATCTAAAAATAAGAAGGCAAATAAGCGTACCGAAAAAAGTATTAAGCGAAGCGATCAAAGACGAAATTTTAAAGCGCACAGATGATCATTTTCAAACACAATTTGATGAAAAAAGATATAACGATTTATATTCTGGATTTCGGGAAACGATCAGTGAGCATAAGGAAAGTTATTCCATATTTTGGGGGTTGAAATCAGAAAAATATACCTCAACTATCAAAAAAACGCTGCTTGTTGGAGTAGGAGCATTATTCTTGAGTAAAACGACCGACTTAATAGAAATGTCAGGTTCTGGACCACATAATTGGGAGGAATGGTTTGAGTTAGAAATATTTCAACAAGAAACATATTGGGTATTAGAGATTCATTTTGATAAAAGAAAAATATCAATTTTGAAAGTACTTTTTAGCTGTTCAACTCGTGATATTTTAAATATGGTCGATGACAATGGTAAAATAATCATCGAAGAGGAAGAAGAAGAAATTACCTATTTGAAAGAAAAACTAGATGAATATAAAGTTATTAATACCCTAGAAAAACGACGACGAAGTAAAATGTCTACAGACTAAAATAAAACGAATAAATCTTTCTTAACAATTAGATTTATTCGTTTTTATGGTTCTTTGTCAATTTTTGTCAGAACTGAATTTTATCAATTAAAACAAATGTATAATTGTTTGAAAATCAAAGGTTAGATAGGAGGCACTTTCAAAGTGCCTCCTATCTTTGGCAAAAATTGTCAATGAACCGTTTTTATTAATCTAGCAACCAATTATTTCAGATTACTAACATTCTATTTTTGCACCAAGGAATCTAAATCCAAAAACTGCCAATCCAATGTCTTTTCAACTTTATCATGCTGAAAAAATAAAATTAAATCCTTAGCACTATCCTTCAATGAATCGGGCATATAACGATTAGAATGATCAATACCAGAACCAAAAAACCAAATGCCACTATTCGCTTTTTGCTGAAAAAATTTCTCTTTTTGACCATAATCTCCAGCAAGAATTAAAACTTGCACCCCTCGATTTTGCACTTCAATTAATTGATCATACATCACTTGTTCAAACCGTGAATTCGGTTCGCAGCGCGCTTCCCAAAATGGCTTATTTGCATTAGCACGCTCCCAAAGATTAGGGATTTCTCGAACGTGATTCCAAACTACATGATGGCTCAAAACCACTAAATGAGAAGATTCCGAAATCGTATCACATACATTTTTAAACATTTCATATTGAGCCGCTAATCGGTCGCATTCTGGCTCATAAAGATTGGTATTAATGACCATCACCGTCAAACCATCATTGTATTCTGTATAAAATTCAGGTTTTCCAGTGACTTCTTCGATCCAATGATAATTATTGTCATGAATATCGTGATTGCCTAATGCCCAGTGATTGCCTGCTTTATTGAGGTTAAATAAATTATTAACGTATTCGACGGTTGAGCGTTTTCGATCCGATGCACCACAAATATCTCCACCTAGCCAAATATGTTCATATCGATCCAAACCTAATTTTACTAATCTTTCATCGACCTCCGTTTCGGATTGATAAGTATGTCCCAAAAATAAAATACCTCCTTTGATTGAGTGATCAGTTTCTTTTTGGCAAGCCACTAAAAGCAAACAATAAGAACTAATAACTATTTTAAAAATTAATTTTTTCAATGGTTTATTTTTTTAAATATTTAAATCTGAAACCTTGACAAAAATGCCCGTACATTGCACAAAAATAATCGAATTTCTTCAATAATTAGATAAGCCTCTCTCAATATTACCACTCCTCTACTATTCTTTTTAAAAATAAAAAAGCACTATCAATTGTCTAGAGTTATGATCTTAATCATTTTTTTAATCATAATTCTTTTTTTTATAACAAAAAATTTGTTCCTTTCTTTTTATAAAATCAACTTTGTAAGGAGAAAGCTTGAGGATAATAATTATATATTTATACCTTGTGGCTTATTCCAAAAAATTGGAAATCAACAAAGTAGAACTATTCAATAATTTACAACAATTACAACTATGATAATTGGCGTTCCTAAGGAGATTAAAAACAACGAGAACAGGGTTGCACTAACACCTGCTGGTGTAAGCGCGTTAGTTGGCAGAGGACACACAGTTTATGTTCAAAGTACTGCTGGTGAAGGTAGTGGATTTAGTGATGCAGAATATGAATCGGCGGGTGCACAACTCCTTCCGACCATCGAAGCGACCTATGCTATTGCAGAAATGATTGTAAAAGTAAAAGAACCGATTCAGTCAGAATATGATTTGATTCGTGAAGATCAATTGCTTTTCACTTATTTCCATTTTGCCTCTTATGAGCCGTTGACCAATGCTATGATTGAGAAAAAAGCCATCTGTTTGGCTTATGAAACGGTTGAATTATCGGATAGAAGCTTGCCTTTACTTGTGCCTATGTCGGAAGTAGCTGGAAGAATGTCTGTTCAAGAAGGCGCGAAATATTTGGAAAAACCAATGGGCGGACGTGGTGTTTTGCTTGGAGGCGTACCAGGTGTTGCTCCAGGGAAAGTCACGATTTTAGGTGGTGGAATTGTCGGTACAGAAGCGGCAAAAATGGCCGCTGGATTAGGTGCTCAAGTCACTATTTTGGATATTAACCTTAATCGTTTGCGTTACTTATCTGATACGATGCCTGCCAATGTTTCAACGGTTTATTCTAATGATTATAACATTCGTCAGTTGATCAAGGAAAGTGATTTGATCGTTGGTGCAGTATTAATTCCAGGTGCAAAAGCTCCGAAATTAATCACTCGTGCTATGCTAAAAGATATGAAACCAGGAACGGTTTTAGTCGATGTAGCAGTAGATCAAGGTGGTTGTATTGAGACTTGTACGCCAACAACACACGCTGATCCGACTTTTGTTATTGACGGTGTGGTTCATTATTGTGTAGCAAATATGCCTGGCGCTGTTCCTTATACTTCGACTTTGGCGTTGACTAATGCGACATTAAAATATGCGATCAGATTGGCTGATAAAGGCTGGAAAACAG
Source organism: uncultured Saprospiraceae bacterium (assembly GCA_937125475.1). GTDB lineage: Bacteria > Bacteroidota > Bacteroidia > Chitinophagales > Saprospiraceae > CAKZLL01. Next base: position 5,618 of record CAKZLL010000500.1, read on the forward strand.
CTTGTAAAGAAGATGAAGCATTGAAAAAAGGCTTGAATATTGTTGGTGGTAAAGTAGTTTACAAAGGTGTTTCTGATGCTTTTGGTTTACCATATCATGAAGTAGATAGCGTTTTATAAAACTTCGAATATAAAAATTTAGAGATCCGATTCTTTAAAAGGAGCGGATCTCTAGCAATTTTTTATAAAAAAACCGTTCTTACAATTCCTGTGCGTGAATAGCCGCAATTCCAACCATATCAACAATTTGTCTAACGGTAGAACCTAATTGAAGAATATGAATTGGTTTTTTCAAACCTAAAAGTACAGGTCCAATCACATCCATTTCACCTGCGGTTTGCATTAAGTTATAGGCAATATTAGCAGAAGAAAGATTTGGAAAAATCAATACATTCGCTGGTTTGTCTACTAATTTTGAAAATGGATATTGTTGTTTCAATTCTTTTTCATTAATAGCCAAATGCGCTTGCATCTCTCCATCAACGATCCAATCTGGGTGTCTATCATGTAGAATTTTCGTCGCCTCTCTCATCAACATTGCAGAATCTCCAGTAGGAACAGAACCGAAATTAGAATAAGTCACTAAAGCAATTCTTGGTTCAATATTAAAGCCTCTCACTTGATTCGCCACTAATTCTGTGATACTCGCAATATCTTCTGCATCTAAATGATGATTAATCGTCGTATCTGCAAAAAATAATGGACCAGATTTAGTCATGACAATATGCATACTCGCCACTTTTCTAACTTCTGGTCTAGCTCCAACAACTTGAAGTGCAGGTCTTACCGTAGCAGGGTATTTATTGGTCATACCACCAATCATAGCGTCAGCATCACCTAAATCTACCATGACACTCGCGTAATAACTTCGCGAACGCATTGTATTTCTAGCCTCTTGTTTAGAAACACCTTTTCTCTTTCGCTTATCGTAATAATGATGACTGTAACGCTCCATCGTAGCTTTTTCTGCTTCGGTTTCTGCTACTTTTGGATCAATAATTCTAACATTAGGTAATGTAATATTTTGCTCCAAAAGCATTTGTTCTACTACTTTTCTATTACCTAAAAGAATAGGATGAGCGATTTTTTCTTCCAAAACCACACTAGCCGCTTTTAATACTGCAATATCTTCTGCATCAGCAAAAACAACTTGTTTAATATCTTGTCGTGCTTTGGTTTCGATTACTTTTGATAAAGTATTATCATTCCCCAAACGTTTCGATAGTTCGGTTTCATACGCGTCCCAATCTTGAATAGGATGCAATGCCACTCCCGAATCCATTGCTGCTTTTGCGACAGCAGGCGCGACAGTTGTGATTAAACGCGGATCGACAGGTTTGGGAATAATATAATCTTTTCCAAATTTTAAATTCGCGTTATTATAAGCCATATTCACCATATCAGGAACGGGCTTTTTTGCCAATTCTGCCAAAGCGTAAACTGCTCCACATTTCATTGCCTCATTAATTTCTGAGGCTCTAACGTCTAATCCTGATTAGGATAATCTGAGCGACCAGTTGCCATAATACAATCTGGGCGAGCGGCTTTTGCTTTCTCATAACTAATTTCGGGCGTTGGATTAGCCATAGCAAAAATGATCGGCTCACTTGCCATTTTGCTAACCATCTCTTCGTCCAAAATATTTCCTTTTGACAAACCAATAAACACATCAGCTCCATCCAAAATCTGCCCTAAAGTAGTTTCTTTAGGCATTGTATTGTTAATGAATTCAGGTTTTTTTCCATTCAAATTCGTTCGATCACCATGTATCAAGCCTTTACTATCATACATGAAAATATTTTCTGACTTTGCGCCAAGCGAAACATAAAGGCGCGAACAAGAAATCGCAGCAGCACCAGCACCACTTACAACAATACGAACCTCATCAATTTTTTTATCGACCAATTCTAAAGCATTCAACAACGCAGCAGCACTAATAATCGCTGTTCCGTGCTGATCATCGTGCATGACTGGGATATTCAACTCTTTTTTCAATCGCTCCTCGATTTCAAAACAAGCAGGCGCAGAAATATCCTCTAAATTGATTCCACCAAAAGTAGGCTCTAATATTTTGACGGTTCTAATGAATTCATCCACGTCTTTCGTGTTCAATTCCAAGTCAAAACAATCAATATCTGCATATATTTTGAATAATAAACCCTTTCCTTCCATCACGGGTTTTCCAGCTTCTGGTCCAATATCACCTAGCCCGAGTACTGCTGTACCATTGCTAATAACTGCCACTAAATTTCCCTTGGCGGTATATTTATAAACATTATTAACATCCTTATGAATTTCTAAACAAGGCGCGGCTACTCCAGGAGAATAGGCTAAAGATAAATCCCTTTGATTTCCCGTAGCTTTAGTTGGAATGACTTCAATTTTGCCAGGTCTACCCTCGGCGTGATAAATTAAAGCTTCTTCATTTAATGATTTCTTATCCATGTTTTCTTATTAATTTAGTATAGAAAAGTCTGCTCTAAAGGCGCAAATGTCGTAAAATAATTAACTTCTATACTCAAAAAAGGGAAAGTTTGTTTCGAATCGTTAAATAATTGACCATTTTTTAGTTCTTTCCTGAAAAATAAAATAAGGCATTGGGGATGAAAATGAAATAATTAATCTAATTATTGATCTTATCTAAATTTTTTATTTCCTTTATGTGATTTTATTCTATATTCACATCACTAAACTTAATGTATTTTAAATACTCATTTTAGAAAAAATATGACAACCCCAATATATAAACATGAAAAATATAATCACTTGTTTTTTATTGCTACTTAGCTATACTTATTCTTTTGGACAAATAGGCTTTTCCAAGCAAGAAATCACGATAAATGGACATGAAGTAACCATTATTCAAAGTACTAGATTTCCAGATCACTCCCCTTCTGCTTGTCCCGAGTTAGATAGTGTTGATATTCAAATAGGAAATGATACTATTCATATTAATTATCTTTATGATCCTGTATTAATTCTCATGTTTATGGGGTGTGTTCAAAAAGATACGATACAAATAGATAGTGTTCCAATAGGAAATTATACTTTAATATTTCATGTACATGAAATAGTTGGATTTCCAAATAATCAAGATACGCTATATAATCAAGCACTCGATACTGCTCAAATTATAATTACCAATACACTTAATCTAAATACCAATTTATTTGTCCAATTATATCCTAATCCTACGAAAGAATACATAAATATTGAAACCAAAAATATTCAAATATATAATATTCAGCTTTTTGATATTCAAGGCAGATTGATCCAAGACATTCATCAAAATAAAAGAAAGATAGACGTAAAAACACTCCCGAATGGCTGTTATATGCTGCGAATAAAGACCGATAGAGGTTGGATTAATAAAAAAATAATTAAGTATTAAAAAATTCAATATTTGCCTATTTTCGTAACGTCAACTTTTTATTAAAAAATATCATTTTACGTTAATAGCAACATAACAATGAAAAAAAAGCTCTTTCCGCTTATTTTAGGTCCATTATTATTTTTGGTTATCCGCTTATTTTTTCAACCCGAAGGGCTTTCTGATGCTGCTAATGGCGTTTTAGCAACAACTTTATGGATTGCGGTTTGGTGGATTGCAGAAGTTGTGCCGATTGCTGTCACTGCTTTATTGCCTATCATTCTTTTCCCTATGACGGGTTCGCTAGAGCTAAAAGCCGTTACCGCTTCTTATGGTCATAAATACATTTTCCTTTATATGGGCGGTTTCATCATCGCGATTGCCATCGAAAAATGGAACTTGCACAAACGCATTGCTTTAAACATTATTAATCTCATTGGAACGGACATTACTCGAATTATTCTTGGTTTTATGCTTGCCACGGCTTTTATGTCGATGTGGATTTCTAATACTGCAACTTCGGTGATGATGCTTCCTATTGGTTTGGCGATTATTGCTCAATTACGTGATAATCCTTCAACTAAGGAAGATGAAAACCTCATTTTTGGTAAAGCACTAATGCTTTCAATCGCTTATGCTGCATCAATTGGCGGTATGGCAACTTTAATCGGAACGCCTCCGAATCTGGTTTTAGCAGGAATAGTTCAAGAAATTTATGGCATTGAAATTTCATTTGCGCAATGGATTCAATTTGGCTTGCCTATTTCTATCACGTTATTAACGCTTTGTTGGCTCTACTTAACGCACATTGCTTTTACATTTAAACAAAAAGAATTTCCTGGAGGAAAAGCAGAGATTCAACGATTATTAAGACAATTGGGCAAAATATCTCGTGAAGAAAAAATAGTATTAGGCGTTTTTGTTATGACGGCTTTGCTTTGGATTTCGCGTTCTTACCTTCAACAAATCCCTGCGCTTAAAATGCTTGATGATACAATTATCGCAATGTTCGCTGGAATTTTGATGTTTTTATTACCAGCTTCTGAATCGGGCGAAAAAATCATCACTTGGGAAGAAGCCGTCAAAATGCCTTGGGGAATTATGATTTTATTTGGTGGAGGAATGGCGTTAGCTTCTGGTTTTCAAAGTACAGGTTTAGCCGAATGGATTGGTAATCAATTGACTTTATTAGAAGGTGTTTCTATCTTTTTCTTGATTTTTATTATCATTACATCTGTGAATTTTCTTACTGAAATCACTTCAAATTTGGCAACAACAGCTATGCTATTACCTATTTTAGCTCCGATGGCATTGACATTAGGTATTCATCCTTACACCTTATTAGTAGCAGCAACAGTTGCCGTATCTTGCGCGTTTATGCTACCCGTTGCAACGCCTCCAAACGCAGTAGTTTTCGGGTCTGGGTATTTAAGAATACCTGACATGGTAAAAACTGGCATTTGGATGAACATTTTATCAATTTTATTATTAACTTTAGCAGTGTATTTTTTACTGCCGATGCTTTGGGATTTCAACCCATCAAGTTTTCCTGATACATTTAAGTAGTAAATAAAATTCAACGTTTCATAATTTGGTTAGATATTAGCGACTTGTAACAATACGAGTCGCTTTTTTATTTGAGGAATAATTCGCGACATATAAAATAGAGATTTATCATTTTCCCTCGATTAAGAGATTGCGCAAAAAATAATTTCCCCCTCTTGCTATGAATTTTACTTTTTACTGCGTTGCCTTTTTCTTACATAGCTCATTATGTAGCATAAAAAGCACCTTGTAAAAAATAAAATTCATTACGCAATCTTGGGTAGCTTATTTATTTCCTTGTCCCTAAATTTTCTTAACTTTGCAGGAATAAAACGAGCAATTGCCAAATGGAAGAAAAATCGAATAATTTTTTAGAGTCATTAATTTTCCCACTTATTTTTGTAGCAGTGATTTGGCTTATTGCCATAGTTGAACTACTTTTTGAGTTGGATTTGTATTGGCTTGGGGTTTTGCCTCGTTCTTTTACAGGATTAAAAGGAATTTTCACTTCTCCGCTAATTCATGGTGGTTTTAGCCATCTTATTTCTAATAGCGTTCCTTTTTTGGTTTCGGGTACGATCATCATGTATTTTTACAAAAATGTCGCATTCAAATCCTTTAGCTGGATGTATGTCATTACGGGTGCGATGGTTTGGATTTTTGCACGGAACGAAAATATAGGCAATGATGTCTATCATATTGGGGCGAGTGGCGTGGTGTACGCGATGGTTGCTTTTATTTTTTTTAGTGGAATGTTTGTCAGAAATCGACTTTCAATCGTTCTTTCTTTAATTATGATTTTGCTATATAGCGGTATGATACAAGGTATTTTGCCGAATCAAGAGGGCATTTCTTGGGAAAGTCACTTAATGGGTGGTTTGGTCGGAATGATCGTTGCGATGTTTTTTAGAACCGAAATTAAAGCTGGTCATGTCAAAGAAGATTGGGATGGAGAAAAAGAATTAGTTCAAGATGTAAAAGAACATTTTCTACCCAGAGATATTTTTGACAAAACAAAATTTGAGCGACAGCAGCAGCAACAGGAAGAAGAAAAAGATATTAATGAAAATGCATAGGCTTTTTTATCAAAAGCCTTATAATTAAAAATAAAGGGAAAAGATGTTTAAAAAAAATGTACTATTTGTTCTATCGGCTCTTGTCTTATTGTGGGCTTGTGGTGGTGGTGAAAGTGAAACACTAAAAGAAATTAATTTATTACCTTTCGGGATGTCGATTAGTGTGATGGCTCCTGCGGATACTGTTATTCAAGGTGGTACGATTGGAGATATGGGCGATGTACTGATTAATTCTAAAGACAGTAATTCGACTTATGATGTACAGATTTATTCTTTCCCAGCTAGTGTCATCGATGTTCCTGCCATTGTCAAAGAAGGAAAAGAATTGATACAAGCAGATAGTTCTTTTACAAAATTTGTGGAAGAAGTGCCAGCAGGATTTGTTTATGAATATGATATTGATGGTGTTATCGGTTTTGATTTTAGGTATTTTAAGATTCAAGGTTCTACTCAATATACTTTTCAAACAGGCTTAGGCAAATTTCATACAGAAGCTGCAACAAAGAATATGTTCAAAGCCATTCGCAAAGATTAGGAGGGTTGATAATTGATAACGAGAATAAACTAGGCGTTGTTTCAATATTATTCAATTAGTTTTAATAAATAAAGGTCAAGCGTTTGAATAACGTTTGACCTTTATTTATTAGATAATCGACTGACTTTTAATAACCTGTGTGAATTTTTTATTTAATAAAATTAATAATTTCTATTTTAGGAAGATACAAATTTTCAACTCTCAACTCATATTAAATTCTTCTTTTATGTTTTCAATCACAACAGAACGACTTAGGTTATTACCCTTGCCTTTGGCTCATTTAGAGCTATTGCAAAAAGGGCGATCTGAATTAGAGGAAGCCTTAAATTTGGTACAATCTAATATGCAAACCGATAAAAGTATGTTAGGTGCATTGGACAAAACTATCGAATTTTGGTTGAGAAAAGTAAAAGAAGATCCAATTAATTACCCGTGGCATACGTCTTGGGAAATCATTCATGAAAAAGAAAACCGCATTATTGGTATGATTGGTTTAAGTGGTGTTCCTAATGAAAATGGCGAAACGGTAATTGGTTATTCTATTGACATTCGTTATCATAATCGAGGTTTCATGACCGAAGCTTTGGCTGGTTTAATTGATTGGGTAGCTACAAACCCGCGCCTCAAACGCATTATTGCAGAAACACATGAAGAGAATTATCCTTCTCATAGCGTTTTGATTAAGAATGGTTTTGAGGAAATAGATATAGATCTTGGTGAACAAACAATTCTATTTGGGAAACGTTTTTATTGATTGATAATGTAGGGTAAAGGCATGCCTTTACCCTACACTTTTCCATGATTAACGTTGTGCCGTTCTTAATAATAGTGCAACAACAATCACAAAAATGATATTTGGCATCCAAACGCCTAGCAAGGGAGGAAAACTGGCGTTAGTTGAAAGTGTTGTTGATATTTGATTGAATAAAATATAAATCGCGCCTAAACCTGCACCAATAGCCAAATGCAAACCTGTTCCACCACGTACTTTACGCGCAGCGACAATCATTCCGATACAAGTCAAAACTAAAATAGCAAATGCCGCAGCAGTTCTGTTATATAATTCTATTTCAAATAAAATGGCTTTTCCTGTGCCTCGCTTTTTTTCAGCTACTAAAAACGTCTTTAACTCAGGCGAAGTCATGGTCATTTTAAGATTGTCTCGACGTTCTAAATCTCCAGGACTAAGATTAATCATTGTATCAATCACAGCGCCTTGAACGTATTGTTCTTCCATTCCATCAAAAGAACGGATGGTATAATTAGTCAATTTCCAACGTCCTTCCTCATTTTTCCAGTCTGCACGCTTTGCGGTTAAGCGACTAACAAGCGTATTATCAACAATTTCTTCGATTACTACATCTCGCGCAACACTATCTCTAAGGCTATAATGACGAATATATGCTTTTGAAGTTGGTGTCAAAAAGATGTGAATATCTTTAGTTTTCGTTTCGCTATCGTGCTTAAAAACGTATTTATTTTCGAAGGCTACCCGAGTTTTATTTCCCATCGGAATAATGTAATGCCCCAAGACAAAATATAAACTCGCAATCAATAAACCACCTCCAATATAAGGCAATAACAACCGCCTAAAACTTACCCCTGCACCCAAAATTGAAATAATTTCAGAATTATAAGCCATGCGAGAGGTGAAAAATATGACCGCAATCAAAGCATAAACAGGAAATAACAATCCATGAATAAAAGGAATGAAAGTAGCATAATAATCAAAAATAATAGTATGGGTATCTACTTTTTCTTCCATGAAATTGTCGATTTTCTCACTAAAGTCAATGACGACCGTTAGCAAAGTAAAAATCAACACCGTGAAGAAAAAAGAAGATAAATATTTCTTTATGATGTATTTGTCTATCGTTTTAAGCATATTATTCTGATTGTTGTAATTGCTGTGATTGTGTCGCTGCGCTAATTATGTAATTGTTGGTATTTATTAGAAAATTTACATAATATTTAAATGCAATCTTTCCATTTTACAATCAGCGAAGCGACACAAACAATCATAACAATCACAGTATTTTCTAAAGTCTAACGACTAATTGTTTAACCATTTGGTCTTTCCACGGGCGAAATGTTCCTGCTAGAATATGTTCACGCGCTTGTCCGACTAGCCAAAGATAGAAAGTCAAATTGTGAAGAGTCGCAATTTGCATCCCTAATAACTCTTTGGTAACAAATAAATGCCTTAAATAAGCTTTTGTATAGATATTACTTGTCTTACATGGGAAAGAATCATCAATTGCAGTGAAATCATCTTTCCATTTTGCATTTTTAATATTGATCACTCCATGTTGTGTAAAAAGCATTCCATGACGCGCGTTTCGAGTTGGCATTACACAATCAAACATATCAATCCCCAAACCAATACTTTCCAAAATATTGGCTGGCGTTCCTACACCCATCAAATATCTTGGTTTATCTTTTGGTAAAATATTAGTCACGACCTCAGTCATTTCGTATAATTCCTCGTGAGGTTCTCCCACAGAAAGCCCACCGATTGCGTTACCTTCGCGTTCAAAACTTGCCACTTTTTCTGCTGATCGTATTCTTAAATCCTTATATGTACTACCTTGTACAATCGGGAAAAACGTTTGTTCATAACCATAAAGTGGCGGTTGACGATCAAAATGTTCACAACAACGTTTTAGCCAACGATGCGTCAAATGCATTGAATTGAGTGCATAACTATAATCACAAGGATAAGGGGTGCATTCATCAAAAGCCATAATAATATCGCCTCCAATTTTGCGCTGAATATCAATCGCGATTTCGGGCGTGAATAAATGTTTTGAACCATCAATATGAGAACGAAACGTTACGCCTTTTTCTGTGAGTTTGCGTATTCCGCTCAAAGAATAGACTTGAAATCCACCGCTATCCGTCAAAATTGGTTTATCCCAACCGATAAATTTGTGCAAACCGCCCGCTTTCTCAAGGATGTCAGTCGTCGGACGCAAATACAAATGATAGGTATTTCCTAAAATAATCTGAGCCTTAACATCTTCTTCTAACTCGTGTTGATGAACGCCTTTGACCGATCCTATCGTGCCGACTGGCATAAAAATAGGGGTTTCGATCTTCCCATGAGCGGTTTCCATCGTTCCTGCGCGTGCGTTCGACTGTGTATCTGTTGTGTGTAAAGTAAATTTCATTATTTTCGTCCTATCTCGTGAATTATGAATGATAAAATTATGAATTATGACTGGCTCATTATTGACTGTCCATTATCCATTATCCATTTTTCCAACTTGGCTTATTACAGTTTTGTAATTGGAGCGATTATCCAGATTTTATTTTGGGCATTAATTGCTGGTCGTTTGGCGTTTTATAAACTACCAATAACCAAAAGTAATAGTCAAAAAATTATCCAGCAGCCCGTTTCTGTTATTGTTTGTGCCAAAAATGAAGCTACAAATTTACAAAAATATTTGCCGTTGATTTTAAATCAAGATTATTCTCACTTTGAAGTCATTGTAGTTAATGATCGTTCAACGGATGAGAGCGCCAATATTCTACAAAATTTGCAAAAAAAATACCCTATACTACAAGTTATTAACTTGCCAGATGAAAAAAGAACGATCAAAGGTAAGAAATACGCGCTTTCAAAAGGTATAGAAGCAGCAAAATATGAAATTTTACTGTTGACCGATGCGGATTGTGCACCGATCAACTCCGAATGGATCACCTTGATGCAAGCTCATATTTCGGAAAAGAAAACCGTCGGTTTAGGTTATGGACCAATGACCGAAGCACCTTCATTTCTCAATATTTTCACACAATGGGAAACGGTTTATACCGCTATTCAATATTTTACTTTTGCCCTTTGGCGCATGCCTTATATGGGCGTTGGACGCAACCTTATTTACAAAAAACAACTCTACAAAGATGTAGATGGATTTAAAACGCATAGTCATATTGCGTCGGGAGATGATGATTTATTTATTAATCAGATAGCAAATGCCCGTAATGTTCAAATTATTTTAAATCCATCGACTTTTATATATTCTGAACCTAAAACGGATTTTCGTAGTTTTTATATACAAAAAACACGACATCTTTCGACCGCATCTCACTATCAATTATCCCATAAAATATTATTGGGATTATTGAGCGTTTCTCTTTTCGCCTTTCATCTTTATCCTTTTATTCTAATCGGATTAGGAATTGGCGTAAAATTAGTGATACTATTATATCTAACCCGATGGGGATTTTTTATGATGAATAGCTATTTTATATTAAAAAAATTGAAAGTCTTACGGCTCTGGTGGTATTTACCTCTTTTAGATGTCGTTTATTTAGTATATTTGGTTTTCATTTCACCCGCGATTATATTTAGGAATACTAGCAAATGGAGGTAAAAATAAATAAAAATCTGTCTCAAAGAGCGCTTGAAGACTATGAGTTTGTCAAGCAAGCAGTAGCAGGAGACCAAAAAGCTTATGCTGAATTGATGGAGCGTTATCGCACCTCAATCTATCACATGATGTTAAAAATGGTGAATAATCGCGAAGATGCGGATGATTTGACCCTTGAGGCTTTCGGAAAAGCATTTAATAAATTAAGCACTTACGCGCCAAAGTATGCTTTTAGTACTTGGTTATTTAAAATTGCTACAAATAATTGTATTGATTATATTCGTAAAAAACGCTTGCATTTGTTATCTATTGACGAACCTGTCGAAAATGATGGCACTCAAAGTTTTTCTAATAATTTGAAAGCGAGTACGCTAGATCCAGAAGAACGTTTTATCAAGCAACAACGCGTTAAATTAATGCGACGTGTCATGTCCAAATTAAGCCATAAATATCGTTTAATGATCGAATTGCGGTATTTTGAAGAATTAACTTATGACGAAATTGCAATGGAATTAGATATTCCACTCGGAACAGTCAAAGCACAACTTTTTCGGGCTAAAGAAATTTTATATAGTCTTTTGCAAACGCCTGACGCGCAAGCACATATTGACATGTATCGCAAACCTAAGAAGAAGAAGAAAAAGAAGAAGAAATAAGATAGCAGGATTCTCATTGAACTTCCTTACTTTTGCCCCTAATTTATTAATAGAATAATTATAATAAGGCGTAAGTAGAGACGTTAGGTATCAGCAAATCTAGTCTAAGACATGATCACCTCGCACCTAACATCTCCTCCTTACATCTACAAATCGTAAAAGTAATGGCAAGAGAGAAAGCACCTAAGACATTTAATGTTACATCATCTTTTACCTTGTTTTATAAATATTTTCTGCCAATGATGTGGATTATATTTTTTGGAACATTAATGCTTCTTTTTCTTATCGCAGATCAATTTAAGGTCGGATCATTGTCTCCAATGACTTTCAAAATCACTTATTCTGCCTTTTTCTTTGGAATGGTTATTTTGATGTATTTCACTGTTTTCAAATTAAAACGGGTAGAATTTGATGCTACTCATATTTATATCACTAATTACTTTAAGATATTGCGTTATCCGTTAAGTAATATTGAAAAAATATCCGAAAGTAATTATTTGCTGTGGCGAATTGTGCGGGTCGATTTGATTGAGCCTGGTCATTTTGGAAAAACATCCTATTTTTTAGCTAATAATGCAAAATGGGAAACCTATAATGAAGAGGCAGGAAAAGAATAAAAAAAGGATCGGATATTTTTAAAATATCCGATCCTTTTTTAGTGTTATTAAGCTTCCGCTAAAACATGGGCTTGAATACACATAATAGGCGTTTTGGAATGATAAGCCATTTTCTTACTAATGCTAAAGGCAAATAATTCTTCAATAAATGAGCGTTTATGCGTTAACATCACTAACAAATCAACTTTTTCTTCTTGCAAATAATTTAAAATGGTATGCTCTATACTATTCCCTTCTAAGACTTTAAAAGCAATACCTTTTTCATCTTTATATTTATTTTTAAGCAATTGCATTCTATCATAAAATTGATGTGTATGATAAATATCAACATTGATACAAGTCACATCTGCCTCTAACAATTTTGCAAAAGCAAGGGTTTGATCTAAGGCTTTTTCTTCTTCTTTTTTATATTCCGTCGTGACTGCAATTTTGCTAATTGTGCCTCTAAAATTCGCTCTTGAAGGCACAACCAAAACTGGGCATTCTGCATTTTCCATCACTTCTGCCGCATTTGTACCAACAAAAATCTCTTTAAATCCTGTCGCACCATCCGTTCCCATCACGATCATATCTACGTTTTCCTCTTTTGCGACATCGACAATCGTAAATTTAGGGCTGGCACTTGACACAAGAGCATGTCTCATTCCGATTTGATCAAAACCATTATCATCCGCTATTTTGCGCAAAGCAGGCAATGCTGCTCTGAAGTTTTCCAATTCATTAATATCAATATTGTCATAAAATTCGCTTAACTGATGCGGCAAGTTAAATCCTATTGCTGTTCCTACATCTGGCAAAGCATAAGTATGTAGCGTCAAAATAGAAGCATTCATTTTTTTAGCCACATTTAAGGCATAAATAAAAGCGTTATTTGCAGTCTCAGAAAAATCAGTTGGAAATAGTATTTTTTTCATGGCGATTTGATTTTATAGGAATTGCTCCGTTAATTGATATTACAATATTACTCGCTTTTCGTACTATCGTGCCATGATTTTCGTCAAAAATAAAGATGATAAAAGTCAGTATAACTTCATTTGCGTCAGAGATGTTTACCAATATGTCCAATTAAAATTCTCCCTTCTTTTATATTTTTCTTTCCTTCATGAAAATATATTCGGTGAAAATAAAATTCCTGATTTAATACTAAATGAGAAAAATGGGCAGAATTCTTTGGAAGGGCTTTTACGTAGAAACGAATTAGTAAATCCAAGTCTTGCTCTTAAGTTAAATGAGCTCATACAAGCCAATAAGAAACTGATTTCTGAAATTGAAAAATATCTTAATCAATGATTAAATTCTTCCGACATATACGTAAATCACTACTTATGGAAAACAAGACATCCAAATATTTTAAATATGCTATTGGCGAAATCGTA
>CAKZLL010000501.1 GCA_937125475.1 uncultured Saprospiraceae bacterium
ATTAATAAAGTAGAGAATTGGTTGCTTGCGCCTTTTTTGCTCAGTCAGAAAGCGCTGATGGATATTGATTGGGATAAAGCTAAACGAAAACCCCAAAAAGAAGGCGATCATTATTATTACGATGATGATTGGTATTGGAAAGATAATCCAGTGAATTTTGATATTCGAAGCAAATATTATAAGCATAAAAATTATCAAAAAGACGTTGCCTATTTACGTCAATTTAGAGCTGCTTTGTTAAAATTAATTGCGAAACCTGCCGCGAAACCACAGCGTGATTTCTTAAATCTGGCGATTGCTCATTTGTATTTTTTAGATTTTAAATCAAAAGAAGCATTATTTCATCTCAATCAAGTGAGCAAAAAAGCAAAACCTGCGATTCAAGCACAAGCGCATATTCAAAAGGTTCTAATCTTACCCCAAGCAGGAGCAATTACGGATAAAAATATTCAGGCGAAACTATATCAATCCTTACATTGGTTAGAAGAAAACAAAAAACTGATTCATCGTTTTGGTCGAACAATTTCGCAATTGCATTTATATTTGGCGCGAGTTTTTTATCAAAAAGGAAAAACGCCAGAAGCGGGTTTACTTTATGCACAAACTAGCGGTACAATTAAAGGAGACGGAGGAAATGGAGCGCTTTTTTATAGTCAAAATAATTCTGGTTATTATCAAGATATTGTCTTTTTTGATAAATATGCTACATTAGAAGACATGGATAATACGTTTGAATTTTATTATAAATTGAATAAAACGCCTTTTGAAAATTATGTTTGTGGCATTAAAGAAGAAGGAAATAAGAAATCGAAGGATATAAAAACTAGAGAAAAAGCATTTGTTAATGCTTTATTAGACGTACAAGGAACAATTGCGTTTCGCCAAGATAAATTAAAAAGTGCTTATCTTTGTTTCGCTCAATTGCCTGATAATTATTGGAAAAAAACCTATGAATTTGAACGATATTTAGACAATCCTTTTCCTAATAAAAGAAAGTATTATGAAGCCAACAAAACGCATATTGTAGAGCGAATGTTGGAACTTAAAAGCAAGCAAACGCCTGATAGTTTGTTGCTTTTGGCAAATGCTTATTTTAATACTTCGGCTCATGGCGAGGCTTGGATGATGTTTAGTTATGGGAAATATCCTGATGAGGAGAAAAAAGAAATTGATTATAATAGCTATCATTATAATTTTCATCCAAATGCGGAAAAATATGGACATATTTATTATAAATTAAGTCGTTCTGCTCATTATTATAAAAAAATCCTTAACCATAAAAAAGCAACTCTTGAACAAAAAGCAACAGCTGCTTTTTGGATAGGTAAAATTGAAAAAATCGCGGATGATTCTGGCAAGTATTCTGATTATGATAATAGAAAGTTTCCGCCGCATCATTATATTTTATTTCGCCAATTTAAAAAGGCAAAAAACTATGATCATTTGATGAGTTGTACTAGATTTTACTATGATTTTAAAGCGCATAAATACACGGATAAAAATACAGGAGATAATTATTAAGATGAAAATTTGAAAAACTATAAAATAATTCTACATTGCTTCGAGTTAAGTAACGGTAAAATAATAATCTATATGAAAAATTACCTGCCGATTGGTCTTTTGTTTGTAGTTGTTTTGATTTGGGGATGCGGAGAGTCATTTGTTGTTGATGAAAAGACAACTTTTGATCAAAAAGAATGGAGTTATGATAATGTCCTTGATTATAAATTGAGCGTCACTGATACTTCTAAGAGGTATAATTTATTCTTAGAAATTGATCATACGACGGATTATGAATTCCAGAATATTTATATGAACGTTTATACTAAATATCCTTCTGGTAAAGAAATTAAACAGCCATTAAATTTAGATTTGGCGGAAGTCGTAGGGAAGTGGAAAGGAGAATGTAAAGGCGAAAGATGTAAAGCCCTCGTTGTTTTACAACAGAATACTTATTTTAATGAATTAGGTGTTCATTATTTTAAATTTGAGCAAAATACCAGAACTAAAAACCTGCCTTATATCAATAGTATTTCTTTTCGTGTCCAAGAAGTGAGTGAATAATTGAGCGTCGATAATGGAAAATTGATCCTGCCTGAGTTGGCGTGAAAAGTTAATTATTATAAAAAAATCCCAAGATTAATTTAATCTTGGGATTTTTTTATAATAATTAAATTGCTTTTAATTATTACGCATTTAGAATATCATTATCCACTAAAATACGACCACAATGCTCGCAAGGGATAATTCTTTTACGTTTAGCAACTTCTGCTTGTAATTGAAGTGGAATTTTATTGTAACAACCGCCACAAGAATTTCTTTCAATTTTAACAACAGATAAGCCATTTTTATAAGCACCTCTAACGCGATTATAACTTTTTAAGAAACGTTGTTCAACGCGTTTTTCCGCCTTGATTCTTCTTTTGTTAAGCTTTTCTTCCTCTTTTTCGGTGTCCTTGATAATCTTAGCTAACTCTAATTTTTTAAGATCAAGGTTTTTATTCTTAGTTTTTAAACGATCCTCAGAAGCTCTTAAAGTCAATTCTTTGTTAGAAGAAGTAATTTTTGCTTCCTTAATTCGCTTATTTGCTAATTGAATATCTAATTTTTGAAGTTCAATTTCTTTCATCAAAGCCTCATATTCCCGATTGTTCTTGACATTATCTTGCTGTTTTTCATACTTTAAGATAAGTCCTTCCGCTTCTTTGATATTGCTTGAATGCTTAGCTATCACGGCTTCTACCTCTTTCACACTCTCTTTTAATTTACCGATACGAGTGTCTAAGCCTTGGATTTCATCCTCTAAATCTTGCACTTCCATTGGTAGTTCTCCTTTCAAAATCTGAATCTCATCTAGCTGCGTATCAATAGACTGTAAATCAAAAAGAGCTTTCAGTCGCTGCGCAACGGTCATATTTTTCGTTGATGCCATTGAATTTATTTATTAATATTATTAATTCTATATAATAAAACAGTTGGTAAGTATTTTTTAATGAAAAAAAAGTAAAAATAAAAATTAGAAGACCAATAATGTATTTAATTTTTATTTAAAAAAACGATTATGTTGATACTATTTTAATTTTTATTATCATTTTTACTTGAATTACCTACTTCTGCCTAAGTTAATACAAATATTTCACAGGATTTGTATTAACCTCTGTTTTGTGAACTGCAAAGTTATTAAATTTTTTGTTTATTAAATCATAAAATAAATCAATTGTAAATTGCTCACTCTCAAAATGCCCAATATCTGCTATGATAATCTGACCATCAGCATCAAAAAATTGGTGATATTTGTAATCAGCACTAATGAAAATATCAGCTTTTTGCCTGATCGCTTTATTCAAAAGAAAACTTCCTGCTCCGCCACAAACCGCAACACGCTGTATTTTTTTATTCAAAAAAGCAGTGTGTCGAATGACAGGCGTATTCATTTTTTGTTTGACCAATTTCAAGAAATCCTTCTCATTCATTGGTTCTGCCAATTCGCCAATCATACCCGAACCAACCTCGGTAGTTTGATTTTCTAACATTACAACATCATAAGCGACTTCCTCATAAGGATGATTTCTAATTAAAGCACTGATGATTTTAGATTCCAAATGTGCTGGGAAAATCACTTCTATTTTAATTTCTGCTTCAAAATGTCGTTGACCGATTTGACCAACAAAAGGATTTGCGCCTTCATTGGCTTTGAATGTTCCTGCACCGACAGCGTTAAAACTTGTATCAGAATAATTTCCAATATTGCCTGCACCAGCATTAAAAAGGGCATTTCTGACCAAATCAGCTTGTGCTGTAGGAACAAAAGTGTACAATTTTCGGAGTAATTTTTTCTTTGGAGCTAAAACACGGGTATTTTTAAGCCCTAATGTTTCAGCTATTTTGTTATTCACTCCCCATCGAACATTATCTAAATTAGTATGTGCAGCATAAATCGCAATATCATTTTTGATCGCTTTCATCACTGTTCGTTCGATATAGTTTTGCCAATTGAAGCGCTTCAAACCACTAAATACGATTGGATGATGGGCAATAATTAGATTACATTTTTTACTAATAGCCTCATCAACTACAGTTTCTATCGAATCCAAACAGAACAAAACGCCTTTTAATTCCATTTCAGGATGTCCAACTATTAAGCCTGCATTGTCATAACTTTCTTGATAAATTGGAGGTGCAATTGATTCTAAATACCTAATAACCTTTTTTATTCTCATTAGTACTGATGTTGTTTTAACGTATTAAATGTGAAAATAATGTAATATATTACAACACAAGAATTTTTTCAGTAATTTTTGTTTCATCTAATTGAATTTCAAGAATATACATACCTGAAATCATAGAAGGAAAGGGAAAAGAAGTCTCATTTTGTATCTCATTGATTGTGAAAAGCTCTCTGCCTAATAGATCTAAAACACGAATTGAACTAGAATTTGCAGGAGAATCCCACTTAATTGTTATTTGATCTTGAACAGGATTTGGAAAAATAGAGACTGTAATATTTTCTGGATCTTCTCTTGGTTCACAAGGATAAGCAGTACCATTTAGTATTTTCTTTCCTGTATTGTCAGGATCTAACCAAGGTTGTAATTGCCTATTATTACTATCGCCATTGCTTGCCCAAGAATAAGCTAGTTGACCATAAAAATCAGGATTTTGCAAATTATTACAAAGTGCGCCTCCTCCTGTTAATGTACCGATAAGTTTTTTATTTTGATTAAAAAGTGGACTGCCAGAAGAGCCTAATTCCGTAACACCAGCGCCATTTGAAGTAGAAACCCATTTTAATTCCCAATGTGTATTAAGAAATGTACCACCAAAAGAACTGGAAGTTGCGCCATTGGTAAATGTAGATATTTTTTTGATATCGCCATTTGGGTGATGAATGGAAACGCCACTTGTCGCATTGTTGTCTGTAATATCCCAACCAGCATAATAAGCATTATAATTAGTAGGAATAGTGTCATTCAATTCGAGAAGGAGAAAATCCGACCCATCATCACCACCATTATCATTACTTTTAGCTTTTAGCATCGCGCCTGTTAAGGTATTATTATCCAAATTGCCTTCACTAGTAGGGTTTGAACAATCTGGAGATTGATAATTAAAATAAAAAATCCATTGATTTAGATCATTCGGGCGAGGGTTAAGGCTGCAATGTTCGGCCGTAATTAAATAAGGCGTGCAATCTTCTCGCGTATTATTAACTAGAACGCCAGTACACCAAAAAATGTCATTACCTTCTTTAATTAGAATACGAACAGTTGCATCACGTTGATTTTGCCAATTATCACCTTCTGAACAATTCACATTGACTTCGCAATAATCTGAATCTCCAAAATTTCTTTTTATACTATGACCTGTATTTCTATAGGCATAATTAATTTGATTTAATTCTATTGTAGCTATTTGATTAATATTGCCAGGAATATACTCTAGAATAATGTTTGTTCCGCTAATTAATCTAGTCGTAAATTGACGGCTTTTGTGGTTGTTTTTTGTTGTAAATGCGCCGAGAGTTTGAGTGTGATTAGTATTAAAAATAAAAAAGCGATCTCCTTTTTTTAATTTAAAATTATCGAATGAAAAAGATAGTGCTTCCGCTTGTTTAGCCGAAATTGCTAAGCGATAAACCGTTTGATTATCAATAATCGTTTTCATTGCATGGTTAAAAAAATTGATATTAATATCAATAGTTGTAGCTATCCTTTGACGACCTTTGACAACATCATTTAGTTGATCTTCGGCTTCTAAAATAGCTATATCTGGTGCATGATAGCGCAAGAAAGGAATATCATTAGTAGAAATTTGATGCTGTATTGTCAATGGTTGACCTCCTTGCTGAATTTGAGCTACGGCAAACTTGACGATAATTAATAAGATAAATGTATATAAAAAACGCATGATATATTTTTTGTGGTTCATTGACAATTTTTGCGAGAATGAATATTTTTTAAATCCAACAGTGGCTTGCTCCGTTGTTTTTCAAAGAGTTAGATCAATGGAGCAAGCCCACATTAGAATAAATGGCAAAAATTGTCAATCAACCTTTTTTGTTTACTAGAATCCTTAAATACAAGTCTATTGAAGAACGAAAGTAAATTATAAATTGAATATAATGATTTATTCGATTTTAGTGTAAAAATGGTAAGTTTCTTAATTTTTTTAGCGAAAAGGATGGTTTTATTCGCTAAAAAAACTCAAAAAATAGTTAAAAAACTGTTTTAGATATTTTTAATTTTTCTTTACGAAAAATTTGTTAATATTTTGATTTTTTTATTAAAACAATATTAAATTGACTTAAAGTTTAAATGTTCAAAATTAATGTTTAGTTATTGATTATCAGTCAGATGATTGATTAATATGAATTGATATTTTATTAAGAATGATAATAATTAATAATGATTTTAATTTTTTAATAATTATTAATTATATTTGCTTCTAAATTGCTGATTATTAATGTGTTATAGTCTTAGTTTGAAAAAAGAGTTAAGATGGAAAAGAAAATGTGTCATTTAGACACTCTCTTGCGATGAATTGAAATCATGCCTATACTTGCACTATCGCAAACGAAGTAGCGAATTAGAAAAAACAAGTTATAAAGACTATTAGGAAATCAATATTAAGAATAGAAATAGCCTAGGCTATATTTTAAATCAAAATAATTATTAAAGGTAAATTTGACTATTTTAATGCTTATTTTAATTTATTAATCAAATACTAATCTTGTCTATTGAGCAACTTAATAAAGTAGTCTTTATTACTTGTTTTTTATTTTTTAACTATACAGAGAAAACAAAACAAATTTTTTTCAACATCTTAATTATTAAGTCTTATGAAGCAAGTAGGTAAAAGAAATTCGAAAGCTAACCTAGAGACACTAGGGCTAAAAAATTTGAAAACAGCTTATTGGAATTTGAGTTCAGAAGAACTATCAGAAAAAGCAATCCGTAATGAACAAGCTGTTCTAGCTGATAGTGGAGCATTGCTTATCAAAACAGGTGAATTCACTGGTCGTTCTCCACTTGATCGATTTATTGTAAAAGATGAAATTACAGCCGATAGCGTAGCGTGGGGCGATATTAATTTCCCTTTTGAGGCGGATAAATTTGACCAGTTGAAAGGAAAAATTATCAATTATCTGGAAGGAAAAGATGTTTTTGTTAGAGATGCATATGCTTGCGCTGATGATCAATATCGTTTGAATTTAAGACTAGTAGCAGAATATCCTTGGAGTGCGATGTTTGCAAATAATATGTTTTTGCGTCCAACGCCTACTGAAATTGAAAATGCTGATCCAGAATGGACTATTCTTTGTGCGCCAGGTTGCTTGGCAGATCCTGTCGTAGACGGCACCCGTCAGCACAATTTTGCGATCATTAATTTTACTCAAAAAACTATTATTATTGGTGGAACTGGTTATACTGGCGAAATCAAAAAAGGTATTTTTTCTGTTTTGAATTATGTCTTACCATACGAAAAAGGCGTATTATCTATGCATTGTTCTGCTAATGTGGGCAAAGATGGAGATACTGCTTTGTTTTTTGGGCTTTCTGGAACAGGTAAAACGACTTTATCAGCGGATTCAAATCGTGCCTTAATTGGAGATGATGAACATGGTTGGTCGCCAGAGGGGGTTTTCAATTTTGAAGGTGGTTGTTATGCTAAAACCATTAATTTGTCAAAGGAAAATGAGCCTGAAATTTATGGTGCAATTAAACATGGTGCTATCCTTGAAAACTTAAATTTCAAGGCAGATACACGCACACCTGATTTTGAAAATACAGATATTACACAAAATACTCGCGTATCTTATCCTATCCATCATATTGAAAATATTCAACCTGGGTCAAAAGCAGGTTTACCTAAAAATATTTTCTTTTTGACTTGTGATGCGTTTGGCGTGTTACCTCCAATTTCAAAATTGACAAAAGCACAAGCAAAGTATCATTTTATGTCTGGTTATACTGCTAAAGTAGCAGGTACGGAAGTAGGTGTTAAAGAGCCTAAAATGGCATTCTCAGCTTGCTTTGGTGAGCCATTTTTACCTCTACATCCTGCCTTTTATGCGGATCTTTTAGGTGAAAAAATGGAGACGTATGATGTGAATATTTATTTAGTAAATACAGGCTGGTCTGGTGGTGCTTATGGTGTAGGCAAACGCATGAAATTGCGCTATACACGAGCAATGATTAATGCAGCATTGAATGGTGAATTGACAGAATTTAAAACTAGCAAAAACGCTGTGTTTTCTTTGGCAATTCCTGTGAGCTGCCCGAATGTTCCAGATGAGGTACTTAATCCGATTAATGTTTGGGAAGATAAAGCTAAATTTGAAGCAACAGAACAATTTTTAGCCAAGGCTTTTATTAAGAATTTTAAGAAATATGAAGATAAAGCAGATAGCGAAACTAAAGCTGCTGCACCGAAAGTTTTCGAATTAGCTCTATAAGTATAGTTAAGTCAGCTTGAGCTGAAAAGCTCAAGCTCTTTTTTATAAATGGATTTTTC
>CAKZLL010000502.1 GCA_937125475.1 uncultured Saprospiraceae bacterium
ACCTTTGATTTTCAAACAATTATACATTTGTTTTAATTGATAAAATTCAGTTCTGGCAAAAATTGTCAAAGAACCAAAAGAAAGAATAAAGTCTAATGAATAAAGAAGATGTATTTGCAATGTCAAATACATCTTCTTTATTTATAAATAGGACAAAAAATCAATGAACTAGCTTCTTTTTTGTCCTTATGAATTGATCCTTTATTCTATGAATTAGAAGTTTTTAAGAAGGTTTGCCACTTTATAATAAAAAATATGTTTCAGGTATAAACAAGATTTTAAGAGCTAAGACCATAGTTTTTGTATCTTTTCTGTTCAATAACCGAATTATTATACTTTTCTGATTGTAAAAAAGTGAAGTAGATTAATAATAGCTGTCACAATTAGTTGTTTATTTGAAAGCTTCCATGTATTTTTGTGAAAGTCCATCATTAGTATGTTATCAGTTTCAATTAATATTTTTACAAAAAAAGATGATTTGTGTAATTGAAAAAACATCTACACAAAGTAATTTTAATATTCTTGTTACTATTTTAATAAAAAGAACTCTTATAAAAGAGTGAAAGACAAGTCAAATAGATTTCTCAAAAGGGCAAAAGTAAAGCAAAAGTAATTTTATTATACAATATTTAAATGTCAGTTAAGCATTCTTTAACAGATTGCTGATGGACTGTTAAATACAGACTGCATTTAATTTGTTCTTATGATCTATTCTCAAAAAGACCTTAAACAAAATTTTAAGAAAACAAGAGGCTAAAAGTTTAAAAATGAAAAAGTACTATGATATATTATTGGTAGATGATCATAGCTTGCTTCGTCAAGCAGTGAAAGCTCATATTGAACTTGAAAATAGTGAATATAAGGTGGATGAGGCAATGAATGGAGAACACGCGCTTCAGCGATTAGGTAAGAAGGATTATGATTTGATTATTACTGATATTAATATGCCCAAATTGAGTGGTATCGAATTAGTTAATATTATTCGAAAAAAGCATAATGATATAAAAGCTTTGGTAGTTTCGATGTATTTTGATTCTAGTCATGTCTCACAAATGCTTACCGCTGGCGTTGATGGTTATGTTTCTAAAAATGCTAATCATCAAGAATTATTGAAGGCTATTCAGACAATTTTGGACGGAGGAACGTATTATTCAGGCGAAATTTCTAAAGCTATAATGGATAGTATGAATACCAAAAGGAAAGATAACAATATCTTAGAAACGCTCTCGGATAGAGAAAAAGAAATTTTGTATCTAGTCTTGAAAGAATTTTCTAATAAAGAAATCGCAAAAAAATTAAAAATTAGTACGAGGACTGTGGAGACGCACAAATATAATTTGTTGCAAAAAACACAATCTAAAAACATAGCAGGGCTTTTTAGATTTGCTATGAAATATAAGCTTTTTGCCGATTTGGTATAAGTAGACTTTATTCTAATAAAAGAAAACTATTACTATTTTAAGATTTACTTACATCTTTAGTAAAAAAGAAAGAGCGATCAATTGATCGCTCTTTGTATTAACATTAACAAATTTAAATCCTAAATCCATACTAAAAACTAATACTGTGGTAAATTGATATTGTGGTAAATTTAATATTGTATTGTGGTGAATTTACTTTGCTCTTTTTTAACTTATCTAATTTTTTTTTAGGAAAATGGAAGAGAAGCACTTATGCGCTTCTCCTCGCTATTGTAGTGAATTCCTATTATTTACCTTGATTAATTTCTATCTATTAGTCCATTCATTATAAGCGATTAATGTCGTGTGTATTTCTTTGAATTTATATCCTCTTGATCCAATTTTTTTATACAAAACATCATAATCTCTTATAGCTTTTTTTAATTCTTCTATGTAGTTTTGGCGAGTTAGTACAACTAAACCAGCATTAGGCGTTTCAAGAACAGGCTGATAAATAAATGGATTTTCTGTTATAGTACAACTTTCTAAAAAGTAATGATAAAGCTTAATCGGGCCATCTACTTTTAATTTGACCAAAACATTTGTTGGGCCTTTAAAAACTGGTGGCTTATGCATTACTTTTCTTTCATAAACTACTTTTTCTAATTCATACTTTTTGTTTTCTGGATTAAATTTTTCAAAAGTAAAAGCATAACTCTTCAATTCTTCTGCTTTAAATTCGCGCTTTTTATTTGCCTGATCTACAATTCTAACTTTCAATTGATTACTAATCGGACAATCAAGATTAACTTGACCATGAATAGTATCCTTTTGGTTAGTTACTAGAAAGCCTTCATACATTTTACTCGCGGTCATTAATGACACATTTAAAAAAAATAATAAGAAGAAAAAAAGAACTTTATTAAATGCTACTTTCATAGTTTTTGTTTTTAGCTGTTGTATCTCTTTGTTTGGTTAGTACAAAGGTGCAACATTATGAAAGGAGTTACATCTGTCTATTACTGAATTTACTTTACGTGATTTACTTATTAAGTTCGGGACTTCCCTTAAATAGCAGTAGAGACGCAGTATTGCTACGTCTCTACATTGAATAAATTATTGATTGAATTACTTTTATTAATTGACTTTAATTTCTTGTTCCATCGTTTCAAATTCAGCCAATTTAGGCAAAGTCACTTTCAAAACACCTGCTTCATATTCTGCAATAATCAATTCTTTATTGATTTTTTTATTCAATTCAAAGCGCTTTTCAAAATTGCTTGGTTCAAATTGGAAAAACTGACCTCGTTTCTTCTTAGTCGGTTCTTTTTCGTGTTTATCCACCGAAACGATTAAAAGATTGCCTTTCAAACCGATTGAAAAATCTGATTTTTCATAACCTGCGGCATAAATATTGACTTCATAGCGATCATCTAATTCTTCTACATTGACAGGCGGATAATTCAATGCGTTTTTGAATTGTTGTTTGAATTGTTCTTTCCACCAATGTCTTGGATGTTGATGATGTCTATTTGATCTATTAGAATATTGATATGCTCTATTACACATAATTGATTGTTTTAATGTTAATTAATTAAAAAAAATGTGGAGGAATTTTTAAAATTTGACATAGAAATCCCCTTTTGCTGATAATTGATTATCTGCAATTCTATGAAAGTATTTTATATGTTTTATGAAAAAATTTGAAGTAAAAACGCAGTATTACCACGTTTTTACTTCTAACAATTAATGAATTTTAATTGTATGATAATCACGTTCTACAGTCTGATAATTGTGCTGTTGTCTTTGTGATTGAAATGGCGCTTCATCCCATTTATTCAAGCGATGCGTTCTGGCATAAGCAGGTTGATATTGTTGCTGATATGCTTGACGATCTTCCCAAGATAAATTGCGCAAGAAGTTTTTAAACTTTCGTCCGATGAAGAAAATAACGCTCATAACAGTGGCAATAACTAAAGCTACAATCACAAATCGAGCAATAAAAGTAATAAACAAAAAGCCTAACGTGATGGCAAAGAAAAATTTAAATGGTCTCATCTTTTTATTTTAAAGTATATTGTTTAACAAATTTTCAGTAAGATTTTTCAATTATCAAGTCGCAGTTGCTATGATCAATTGCCTTACAATCTTACAGACGATTAAGTCCGACGGATATTTTAAAAAAAGATGATTTTTTTTAAAAAAAATAAAAAAGATGATTTTAAAGGAGTGGAATAGGTGTCAGGTGTCAGGTGTCAGGTGTCAGGTGTCAGGTGTAGAGCATATTCACTGGATAGTATTAAGTATTATTTAACTGACCCCTGACCCCTGACCCCTCGCTCCTGACCCCTCCCCACACCTTACTTCTTCTTTCGCTTAAATTCAGAAAGATTAGTAGAAATAGAAAGATGGTTATTATTGCCAGCTAAATGATACACTCCTCGACCGAAATCAATTCTAAAGCGATTGACTTTAAGACCAAAACCCAAAGAGAAACCCATCAATCCGAGGGTATTATCTACCATTAATTCCCTTCTTCTAGCATGATTGTAAGCGAATCGCAATCTAAAATTTTGTTTGCGTCCCAGTAGAAATTCGCCACTTAAAATAATATGTTGAAAGAAAATATCAGCAAAAGCCTCCGCATTCGTTTCTTGTGCTACCTCTTCGCCAAATAGTACTTGAGCGGCATCAACATTTGGATCATCATATCTAATATTCCAACGATGAAGATTATGAAAAGTAAAAGTATATCTAAAAGGCAAGTGTTTTAAGCGCTTAGAAAATGCTAATTGTATATCAAAAGGCATTGATTCTGATGCATTACCAGAGTAAGTACTTAATTGTGTGCCTAAATTCTTAATCACAAAACCAATTACAAAACGCTTAGAAGTATCTTGATAGGTTGCGCCCAAATCCGCTCCAATACCCATTGATTGATACGTTTCAAAACGGGAATTAATTGCTTTTAGGCTTGCGCCAAAAGATAAGTTTTCGCTATACTGATGTCCCATCCCTAGCGTTAATGCATATTCTCCAGCACTAAATTCTCCTGTAACTAAACCAGTTTCATCCGCCAATTGAAAATCGCCATAACTGATGTATTGCAATCCCGAAAAATAATTAAACTTGCCAAGCTTTTTAGCAAAAGAAACATAGCCAGCCTCAATGTCGGCTAGATAAAAACTATGAGAAAAAGAAATTTGTCCACTCATGGCATCATTCAAAACAGCAGGATTTTGCAATGCTAAAGCAGCGTCATCATCCTTCACAGAAATGAGCATACCACCGAGAGCCGTCACACGAGCGGTATTAGGTAAGGTCAAAAATTCGTAAACATTTTCACCACCTATCTGTGCAAAACTGGTGGTCGAACTTGCCAAAAATCCCATTATCAAAAAAGTAAGATAGATAGGTTTAAAAACAGTCGTAGTTAGATCTTTCATAGATTTTTTCTTGATTTTTTGCTTATTGCCAATCAAGTTTTATTGATTAGCTGTTGTATCTACTTGAAAAATAGTGCTGCAACGCCCCATTTCACAGTCCATTTTTTTAATTAATTTTCCTTCTTTATCATAAAGCTCTAATAAACCATGATCTCTAGGTCCAAATTTAGGGTCTTCTTTTCTAGAGCCTTTTGCTTGAATTTTGCCATTTTCATAATACTCAATAAAAGGCCCATTTTCTTCGCTATCTACCATGGTCGCTTCGACTTTTACATTACCATTCTTATAATAGCTATAAAAAGTACCTTCTAAAACACTACTTGAATCTCTTATGATATAAGGTTTTTTTACTTGTATTTCTCCCGTTTTGTAATAAGATCGTACTTCTCCTACTATCAAACCGTTTTCATAATTTTCCTCTTCATAGACTTGCCCATTATCATAATAGAAATAAGCTTTCCCTTGAATTTTTCCATTTTGATAGGATTTTTTGCCTATTAAATTTCCAAGCGTATCGTAGGTTTCATGAAAACCATGACGTATATTATCGTGCTTTCGCATTTCAAATTTTTCGGTAATTTGCCCATTTTCATTATGGATTTCTACTACTTCAATCGCTTCTTTACAAGCACTCATTACAAGTATAACGATTAGGAGACTGATTTGATAACGCATATTGTATTTTTTTATAGTTTGAGGATGAAAGATACTGGAATCGAAGTATAATTTTTTTTGCAAAAATGCCTTTATAAATAAGAATAATACATTTTGTTGTAAGACGATTTCCAGAATTTTTTGTTATTATTTTTTAATAAATATGACTTTATTGACGATTCTTTTATTTTTGCAAAAATTTTTTGATAACCATACAAGTAATGGTCTAAATATTTATCAAATTTCTAAAAATAGAATAACAAAACATGGAAAAGATACAAGCATTAATTGAAAAAGCATGGGAAGACCGAAGTCTTTTGAAAGAAGAAGCGGTTCAACAGACAATTAGAGATATTGTAGAAATGCTTGATAAAGGCAAAATCAGAGTAGCAGAGCCAACTGCTGACGGTTGGAAAGTGAATGGATGGATCAAGAAAGCAGTGATTATGTATTTTCCGATTCAAAAAATGGAAACAATCGAAATGGCACCTTTTGAATTTCATGATAAAATTCCATTGAAGACAGGTTATGCAGAATTGGGTATTAGAGTTGTGCCACATGCGATTGCGCGTCATGGTTCATTTTTAGAGCCAGGAACGATTATGATGCCGAGTTATGTAAATATCGGTGCTTATGTTGGTACGGGTTCTATGGTTGATACTTGGGCAACAGTTGGTTCATGTGCGCAGATTGGCAAAAATGTTCATTTGAGTGGTGGAGTAGGCATTGGAGGTGTTTTAGAACCTGTACAAGCTGCACCAGTGATCATCGAGGATAACTGTTTTGTAGGGTCTCGTTGTATCGTTGTTGAAGGTGTAAGAGTAGAAACTGAGGCGGTTTTGGGTGCTAATGTTGTTTTGACACAATCGACTAAAATCATTGATGTAACAGGAAGTGAACCAGTTATTTATAAAGGTCGTGTACCATCTCGTTCGGTAGTAATACCAGGAACTTATACGAAGAAATTTCCAGCAGGAACGTATCAAGTACCTTGCGCTTTAATTATTGGAAAACGTAAAGAAAGTACGAATAAAAAGACTTCATTGAATGAGGCATTGAGAGAGCATAATGTAGCTGTATAATTTTTTCAGTTACTAATAAAAAAGCTTATTCGAATTTCGAATAAGCTTTTTTATTTAGACACAATGTTTTTAACAAAGTTCTTTATTTAACTATTTTGCCACTAATGTGAGTACAGATTGAATCATCATTAATACCAAGAATGAAATCAAAACTAATCGTAGTATCTGTTTTAGAATAGTTATCAATACTTACTGATACCTTATAACGTACTTCTTTATCAAAGAAATGATAGGTATGACTCCCTGGTTCGGCTGGCCAAGTTTCAGGTCTTTCAGGTGAAGCCATACTAAATACTTGGCGGCCATCTTGAGAGAATGTTAAATTGTAGACTACCTTAAAAGTATCCTTACCAACTAGATCACCTAAGCAAAGATTTCCTGTTATTTGAAAGCCAGAAAGTGGTTGATCAACTGCATAAGCCCAGTTTTCTTGTCCTAGTACAGCTGGTTCTGGAGGCCAAATCCTAGCAATATTAGCTCCTGGCCAATTGTTTGAAAATATAATAGTACCTGTAAAAGTATCTTTTTGTGGAATAGTACAAGCCATAATTGTGAATATTTATTTAGTAAATTACCTACTCTGTTAAAGGCTTTTCGGTATTCGCCTAATGGAATAAATTTTTTCTTTAATTGGACAATTAAAAGCATTTTTATTTATTCTTACATTTGTTTATCCTTCAATTTATATTTTTGTTACTGGTTAAGTTAATTTTTTTAAAAAAAATATATTATTTAAGTAATGTAACATCACCCGAAAACACTTTTTCTTTAGAAAGTCCTAAGTATTTTGTTTTGATCATCCATACATAAACACCTGTTGGCACATTTTTTCCATTGAATGTCCCGTTCCAGCCTTCATGTTTATCTTTTGTTCTAAAAATGCATTCACCCCACCTTGAGAAAATCGTCATTTCATAGGTATTTAATAAATCTAAACTACCTAAAGGTTGAAAAGTATCATTATGCCCATCAAAATTGGGAGAAAAAACATTAGGTACAAAAAACGGTGGATCACAATTTTGTAATTGAAAAGTATCTAATAAAGTATCTCGTTTACATTCATTAGAAATAATAGCGATGATTTGATGAGCAGTTGTGTCGTTTAGTGTTTTTTCTATTGTTAAATCTTGAGATAATAATTGCCCATCAATTTGCCAAGATACCTTATTAATGGTCTCAGAACTAGTGACTTCAAATAAAATAGCTTCGTTAATACAAAAGCCATTTAAGGCAATAGCCGCATCGGAAAAACCCTTTGGTTGATAATTAGTGATAGGAGGAAGAGCTTGAGGCAAGCCTTCTGCACTAACACCTATATTCAAATCAATTGCTAAGTCTTGATAATTTGCTGCTTGCCCCAAAAGGTCAGGTTGATGAATAACACCAATTTGATTAGCATTCGGAATCGCCACATAAAGTTTTTTATCAGGCGCGATTTGAATAGCGCCTAGTCGATCATTTTGAGCTTGACCAATTACTTGTATATGCTGATTATTAATTTGATATTGATATAATGCGCCAGAAGCATTCGTAATATACAAGAAATCATTATTAGGGGAAAATGCAACACCATAAGGTGAATCAATACTAGAAAGAGTTGTTTTCAAACTTAAATCTCCATTGCAAGGATTAAATTCAAAAACCTCCACAAGATGATCTATTTGTTTGGCAATGGCGAGTAATGTTCCTGCTGAATTGAATTGCATACAACCTCGGGCATTATGTATATTATTAGTCGAAATCGTATTCATGCTACCAAGAGTATGTGTAATTGGAGGTGTTTGTATGCCGGATTTATCAATTAAATAAATTCTAAATTCATTACTTTCCCATGCCTGTGCAATTAGCCAAAAATCAGTACTGTTAGAATGACGAGCGAGGGTGATGCGTTCAGATGCTGGTGCAAATAGTAACGTATT
>CAKZLL010000503.1 GCA_937125475.1 uncultured Saprospiraceae bacterium
CTGGCTGACCTATATTGAGATGATAAATCTTTTTACCCCTACGTTTTGCCGCCTCTGCGAAAGGTACGAGTTTCCGAATCGGAGAGTCTGGCACCTTTATTCCTCTATCTGATAATCTTGGCATAAGGCAAAAATAAAAGGTTCTCTGAAAATTATTGTGGAATCAAGGAATATTATTGCTTTTTCAAGATTTTTGCCGAAGGTGTCAAGTGCCAGGAGCGAGGTGTCAGATCAACAAAATATTGATTTTTCTGACACCTGACACCTGACACCTAAATAAAATCTTATTTCAGTACGAGACCGACCAAATAAAAAAGCCTTACATATATTGAATATGCAAGGCTTTTTTTCTTAAAAAGAAAGTTATAAAAAACTATCCTATTGATCTAAGATTGATTTTTTCTGGCTTTTAGCAGGGACAGCTTTTTGAGTTTCTGGCTTCAATACCTCACCAGTAATTTTCAAAATTTTAACACCAGCATTTGTTTGTAAAGTAACACTTTTGTTAATTTTACCAACACGTTTAGTGTCGTAACGAACTTTGATTTCACCTGATTTCCCTGGTGCAATTGGCTCTTTTGAGTAAGTAGGAACGGTACAACCACAGCTACCTTTAGCATTTTTGATAATTAAAGCTTCCGATCCAGTATTAGTAAATTTGAAGATTCTATAAGGATCAGCATTTTTTTGGATCTTACCGTAGTTGATCGTTGTTTTTTCAAAAGAAATAGCAGGTCCTTCTGCTTGTGCAGCAA
This sequence comes from uncultured Saprospiraceae bacterium, assembly GCA_937125475.1. Lineage (GTDB taxonomy): Bacteria > Bacteroidota > Bacteroidia > Chitinophagales > Saprospiraceae > CAKZLL01. The sequence continues at coordinate 756 of CAKZLL010000503.1, forward strand.
CACCAATTTTAGTTTTTGCGCTTATTTTAGCTTTTGATGTTTGAGCAAATGAGATTGATGCGACAAACATAGTCATCATTAAAACTGAAAAAAACTGTTTCATATTAATTTTAATTAAGGTTTTAATTATTTTTTTTTAAAAAAATAGTTAAATAAAAGTTAATGATTTTAAAGTTGACAACAAGAATACCATAAAATGATATTTTATAATTGTAACTAATTTCTAAAACAAAATTAGGAATAATTCAACTTATAAAAAAGTTTTCCTAATCTTTTAACTAAAAATTTAGTTTCAAATTGAATTTTGCAAATTTCATGCCAATTTGTTTTCAAAACAACAACTTAAACAAATTCAAAGGTTTTTCGTATTTTTGCAAAAAGTTTCTTCTTTTAGGATAATGTCTTTAAAGAAGAAAATGTAAATAAAAACGTTATTTACAATATTTAATACAGTCTATTTTATGATTTATTAGTAATTATGTTGTTTTAAGATTTTAGTGACATAAAAAGCTACTTATTTATTCTTTCAACTGCCTTTAAGACGAGCGAATAATAGATAAGTAACTTCAAAGTAAGCCAAAATATTTTACAGCTTCATAATTAAAACGTTGGGTTCATCAATAATTAATTGATCTGCAATTAGTTATCATTCTCAAATAAAATAAAAATTCAATTATGGCATTACAACAAGATATTCAATCTCAGTTTCAATCTGATGTTGCTCTAAAGTATTTAAGTATTGAAGAAATAATCCAAGATTTTAAGATTTGTTGTATTAGTCGAGAGATGAGTTTGCTGGGAAGAAGGGAAGTACTAACAGGCAAAGCCAAATTTGGTATTTTTGGAGGTGGAAAGGAAGTTCCTCAAGTTGCTAAAGCACGTGCTTTCCGCAAAGGAGATTATCGTTCTGGCTATTACCGTGACCAAACATTTATTCTAGCCTTAGGTCTTTGTACCATCGAAGATTTATTTGCACAATTATATGCAGATTGCGAAAATGATCCTTTCTCTGGTGGTCGTCAAATGAACCCGCATTTTGCCACGCCTTTCACTAATAATAATCAAGAGTTTCTAGATCTAAAGAATAAATATAATATTTCGGCTGATATTTCAACGACTAGTGGACAAATGCCACGCGGTTTAGGTTTGGCAATGGCCTCTAAGAAATTTCGCAGCAATCCTCTTTTGAAAAATACTGATCTTTCTACTAATGGTAATGAGGTTGTATTTATGATGATCGGTGATGCGAGTACGTCGGAAGGTCCGTTTTGGGAAACGATGAATGCTGCTTCGGTCAATCAAGTGCCGATTGCAATATCTGTTTGGGATGATGGTTATGGAATTTCGGTTCCGACATCTCAACAAACCGTTAAGGGAAGTATTTCGGATGCTTTAGCTGGGTTTAAATCTAAGAAGAAGCATGAAGGATTAGATATTTATTCGCTCAAAGCATGGGATTATGCGACTTTGATTGAGGCTTATTTAAAAGGTATTGAAAAAGTAAGGAAACTACATAAACCTGCTTTATTTCATATCAAAGAAGTCACTCAAACACAAGGACATTCTACTTCTGGCTCGCACGAAAGATACAAGACAAAAGAACGATTAGCTTGGGAAAAAGAGTATGATTGCATTGCCAAAATGCGCGAATGGATGATCGACAGCGGAATTTCAACGGATGAAGAATTAGATCAAATCGCAAAAGAGGCAAAAAAAGAAGTCAAAGAGGCAAAAAAACGAGCTTGGCAAGCCTTTTCTAATCCTACTAAAAAAAGTATTAGAACTGTTACACGAATTTATAAACAAATTCATGCCAGTTCGAAATATAAAAATATTCTATCTGAAGCGGTTACTGAATTAAGTAAAGCTTTAAATCCAACCATGCGAGAAGTCGTTGAGAATGTAAAACGTGTGCTTCGTTCATTAAAAAATGAAAATACGGCTGCTCAACACGATTTAGAAGCTTGGCTAAAATCCACCGATTTAAAAATGACGGACGCTTATTTTTCTCATTTATATAATGAAGGGAAAAATAGTGCGACGCTTATTCCAGAAATTAAACCTGTTTTTAGTGATCAATCCATTGTTAAGAATGGTTATGAAGTGCTCAATACGTTTTTTGATCACAAATTAGCAACAATGCCTAAGTTTTATGCTTTTGGTGAAGATGTTGGACAGATTGGCGGTGTGAATCAAGCTTTTTCAGGATTACAAGAAAAACATGGGAAAGATCGGGTGTTTGATACAGGTATTCGAGAAAATTCTATTGTTGGAAAAGGGCTAGGTATGGCAATGCGTGGGCTTCGTCCAATTGCTGAAATTCAATATTTAGATTATTTAGCTTATGCTTTTACGGTTTTGACGGATGATGTTGCGACGCTTCATTATCGATCAAATGGTATTCAAAAAGCACCTTTAATCGTTCGGACGCGCGGTCATCGTTTAGAAGGGATTTGGCATTCTGGTTCTCCTATGGGAATGATGATTCATGCAATGCGTGGTATTTGTATTTTAGTGCCTCGTGATATGGTTCAAGCAGCTGGAATGTATAATACAATGCTTAAAGCGGATGATCCTGCGATAATAATAGAATGTTTGAATGGTTATCGTTTGAAGGAAAAAATGCCTGATAACTTACATGAATTTACTGTTCCGATTGGCGTTCCTGAGGTCTTGAAAACTGGAACAGATGTTACTTTGGTGACTTATGGTTCTTGTGTAAGAGTAGCTCAAGAAGGCATTGAATGGTTAGAAAAAGAAGGTATTTCTGTTGAATTAATAGATGTTCGCTCGCTTTTACCATTTGATATCAATCATATCATCGGTCAATCTTTACAAAAAACTAATCGAATTATCTTTATGGACGAAGATGTTCCTGGAGGTGCGACGGGTTTTATCATGCGTGAAGTATTAGAAGTACAAGGCGGTTATAAGCATTTGGATTCTAAACCAACAACAATCACTGCCGCTCCTAATCGTCCGCCTTATGGCGATGTAGGTGATTATTACACTAAACCGAATGCAGATACTGTCTTTGAAACGGTTTATAAAATGATGCATGAAGCAGAGCCGAATAGGTTTAAGAAATTGTATTTTTTGAAATAGAGAAATTATCTTGTTAATATTGAATATCGCTATATTTGGTATTTAGCCAACTTATTTTAGCACAAAAACACCATTAATTGCAACTTAATGGTGTTTTTTGCATTTTATATTCATATATTTATGAAAATAAATTAAAATAGAATGCAATGCTAATTGATTTTACATTTAAAAATTTCCTGTCTTACAGAAATGAAACAACACTATTATTAACTAAAATAAAATCTTTTGATGAACTAAAAGAGACTCATACTATTGAGACTAATAGAGATTTTGATTTATTAAAAACAGCAGCTATTTTTGGAAGTAATGGAGGGGGTAAATCCAATTTTATTACATCAATAGACTTTATGAAACAGGCTGTTCATAGCTCTTTTTCAGAATCTAGTAAACCATTAAATGAACGAGGAAATACAGATATTCAATATAAATTAAATACAGATTCTCTTAATTCACCTAGTTCATTTGAAGTTTCATTCATTAAGAATGATGTATTATATAGATATGGGTTTGAAATTTTAAATTTTGAAATAATATCTGAATGGTTATATAAAAAAGTTAAAACAGAGACGCGACTTTTTCAAAGGGAAAAATCGAAGTTTTCAATTAATAAAACAGGCTTTTCGGAAGGAATTAAATATCATAAAGAAGTTAAGGACAATGTTTTATTTCTAAGTCATTTAGCTCAATATAAAGATGCTCCTATTACAAATGAAGTAATTAATTTTTTCAATGACTTAGAGATTATAAGTGGATTAGATGAAAATCCACATAAACATGCTACTAAGGTTTTATTAAAAAATTCTGTAAATTTCAAAAAATGGCTGATTTTAGCTACTAAGTTTCTAGATATATCAGAAATTAAATTAACTGAAAATAATCGACTCATCACTACTCATAAGGTATTTAATGATCACAACGAAATTGTAGATACTATAATTTTTGATTTAGAAAAAGAAGAAAGTGCAGGCACACAAAAACTAATCTATTTACTTGGAGCAATTTATTACACTTTAATTCATGGTAAAATACTATTTATAGACGAACTTAACTCCAAGCTTCATCCTAATTTGACAAAAAAATTACTATACCTATTTCATGATTTAAATAAAAAAAATGCACAAATAATCTTCACCGCTCACGACTCTTGTATTCTCGATAAAGATATATTACGTCGGGATCAAATCTGGTTTGTTGATAGAAATAATTTTGGAGAATCTGAACTTTACCCTATGTCTGATTTTAAATCAAGTGGAGTAAGAAAAACGTCTGATTTCCGAAAAAAATATTTAAATAGCGATTTTGGCGCGGCAGAATCTATTTCTATTACTCACGAATTAATAGATCTATTATATGAAGAATAGACAAAAGAGCTATAAAAGATCTAGGGGGAATCGACCTGATCAAGGGCCTAAAAGAAGAGTTATAAATTTCAATTTGTCTAAAATAGTCCCCGATCAAGGACAAACATTAAAAGAATGGGATGAAGAAGGTTTATTATTAAAACTCAATGAGAGAATGAAAGCTGTTGGAGGTTTAACTAGAGAAGAGGCTTTACATCAAAAATTTTTAAAAGAATATTCTTCAAAAAAAGGGTTTCCTCCAAATTCTAAATTTAAACAACCTTCTTATTTAAACCCTGAACGATGGGCAGTAATGCATCTCACTAATAAGAGTATAGAAGTTGTTGCAGGCTATATTGAAAATGATATATTTTATGTCGTTTTCTTAGATAAGGATCATCATTTTTGGCCTACCGATATACAGCAAAGAGGAAAAAATAAAAAATAAGTAAACGAGACAAATTAATGAAAGTACATTTGGGATAGGGTTCAGTTTTTAGACTAAACCCTATCATAAAAAAAGCAAACTATCCTAAAATCGCTCTAAGGCCTTTAAAAAAAGCGTCATTTGCTTCAGTTGTTCCAATCGTTACTCTCACACAATCAGGCGAACCAAAACCAGCAGCAGATCGAACCATCACACCAGCATCTTCTAACAACCGATCAATCAATACAGTCGGATCAATGTTTGGTCGAAAGAGGACAAAATTCCCTTGTGATTTCCAATAAGTAATATTTAACTCCTCAAAAACAGGATAAAAACGTGCTCGTTCTCTTTGTACTAAATCGACAATTTCATTAATAAATTCGGTATCGCTCAATGCTGCAATACCTGCATTCAAACCAATAATGTTAATCAAAAATGGTCGATAAAAACAGCGCAAATAATTGGCAATTTCAGGCGTAGAATACGCATAACCAATTCTCAATGCTGCCAAACCATACGTTTTTGAAAAACTATTGACCGCAATAACCTGTTTTCCTGCTTTTACAAAAGGTAAAGCCGTAGTAAAATCAGCCGCATCTGCAAAATGATAATACACTTCATCAAAAACAATAATAACATGACTCGGTACTCGCTCAATTAAATCTTCAATTACCGCTTTAGGAATATATGTTCCTGTCGGATTATTTGGACTAGTCAAAAAAACCAGCCTCGTATTTTCATTAATTGCATTCAAAATACCTGCGACATCCAAATCAAAATTTTCACCTTTGAGTGGAATATCAACTACTTTTGCCCCATTCCAATCCGAAAACATCTTACAAGGAATAAAGGATGGATTACAAATAATGGCTTCCGTGCCTTCTTTCAAAAAAGCTCTTGCGATAAATTCTATCGTCTCAGATCCTGAATTAGTTGGTACAAAATGAGCAGGACTTAATTCATTATCATAAAAATCAGATAAAGCATCTTGCAATCTTTCGCCCGTTCGATCTGGATAAATATGCAAGTTTTTCGTGCTATCTTGAACCGCTTGTAATGCCTTAGGAGACATACCAAGCGCATTTTCATTAGAAGATAACTTATAGATTTTATCTGCTTTTGTTGTGACTTCATTCATGCCTTTACCTCCCAAATAAGATGGCGCTCGCATCAAATAGGGTTTAAAAATATTAATTTCTTTCATTCGTTGAATAGTTATTTTTTAATAATTGTAAAATTAATCGTTTTACTAATAAAAAAAAACTGATTAATCCATTCTTCTGTCAATAATATTAACAAAAGAAACCATCATATCAAAATGGCGTTTTTAAAAAAGGTTATTGTATTAAAAACGTCATTTATTAGAAACAATCAATTTTTCATTCTATAAAATACGATTATAAAGGTATTTTTTTCATAGCTTAGATAGCTTTTTTATAAGTCTCTTATAAAAATTTTGTTCTAATACATTAATATTTTTATAACAAAAAAATTAAAAATAGTATGAATTATAAGTTTTACAAATGTTTTAGTTTAATCCTTACAATTTGTTGTTTAAGTACTTTTACTTATGCACAAGTTTATGTTAATGCTGCTGCAACAGGCACAAATGATGGTTCTTCTTGGGCAAATGCATATGTAGATTTACAAGACGCATTAGACAATGCTGCATCAGGCAGTGAGGTTTGGGTCGCGGCTGGTACTTACTCTCCAGGAGGTGCTGTGACAGATTTTTTTAATGTAGGTATGCCTGGGCAAGCCATTTACGGTGGTTTTGCAGGAACAGAGACTATGCTTTCACAAAGAGATTTTGTTGCTAACAAAACAATTTTAAGTGGAGATGTAAATGAAGATGATGTAGCTGACGATTTTTCAGCGAACCGTACAGACAATAATTATCACGTTATGTGGATCACTGATACAGTGACTAATTCCACTATTATTGATGGTTTTAATATTGAACATGGAAATACTGTAGGAGCTACTGGCGCTGGCAATGATCGTCGCTCTGGTGGTATTTTATGCTATGGATCTCCAATTATTCGTAACTGTATATTTACTCAAAATTATGGTTATTATGCCGCTGCACTTTACCCTCGTGGTAGTACTGCCGATAATATTCTAGTCGAAAATTGTACTTTTACTAGAAACAATGGTCAATTTGGTGGCGGTGTTTATTTAGTAGCTGCAGGTGTTTTCAATGATTGTATATTTGATAATAATTTCGCATCAAGAGGCGCTGGCGCTTATTCTGCTGGTGCTTTAACCACTTTCAATAACTGTTCATTCAAAAACTCTGGTGGTTCAGATACTCGAGGTGCTGGTCTTTATGGTTCTACAAGTATCACACTTAATAACTGTATAATTGATTTGAATATAGGTATTTGGGGTTCTGGTATTTATGCCACAGATGTTACTAATATTGATAGCTGTGTATTTTCAAGTAATGCTACAGGTGAAGCAGGAGGTGGTATTTTGTGTGCTTTCCAATCTGTTGTTAATATAAGTAATACTCGTTTTGAAGGTAATACTGCTGATAGAGGTGGTGCTGTTTATGCTCAAAGTGATTCAACAATAGTAAATATTGATAATTGTTATTTCTTTGGAAATTCAGCAGTTGGTACAGGTGGTGCGATTTATAGTTTAGCTGGACCATTAGTTGATGTTAATAATTCAACATTTGATTTAAATGGTGCTGAACGTGGTGCTGGTATTGGTTTTGCATCTGGAGATGGTAAAACAGTGAAAGATAGGTTGACTATTTCTAATTCTAAATTCTTTGACAATACAAGTACAATACAAGGTGGTGCGCTTAATATTTCTAATATAGATTCTATCTTTATTACTAATTGTTTAATGAATGATAATACTGCTAATGGTGATGGTAATGGTGGTGCAATTTCTTTCAATTCTAGTGATACTTTACCTGTTTATGCCAATATCATGAACACAACATTTGCAAATAATATTGGTGCATTAGCTAGTAATATTGCGCCTTGGGAAGATACAACTACGGCTGGAGATCTTACTATTGTAATGCAAAATACTATTCTTCATGATTTATTTAGCAAAAACTATGTGATCGAAGATGGCTCTCCTACTTTAATTTCTAATGGTGGAAATTTATCATCAGATAATACTGCAATGGCTGCATTCACAAATACAAATGATGTCAATTTAACTGATCCTATGTTTGTCGATGCTGGAAATAGAGATTATCGTTTACAATACAATAGTCCTGCAGTTAATCAAGGTTTAGCTACTAATGGCGCTCCAATGACTGATATTAATGGCGATGTTCGTAATGGTATGATTGACATGGGAGCAATTGAATATTTCATTGCTGTTGGTACACAAAACCCTCAATTAGAGAACGGTTTTGATGTTTATCCAAATCCTGTTCGTGAAGCAATTACTTTTTCTTTAGAAAATAATTGGACTGGCGATGTTCAGTTTTCAATTGTGAATACTTTAGGGCAAGTTGTTCGTGATTTCACGATGACTAAAAACCAAGATAAAATGATTGAGCAAATCAATTTAAATAATTTACCAACAGGTAATTATGTATTGATCGCTCGTTTTGGTAATGAGAAAGTGCATGAAATCATCGTTAAATTATAAGCAATATTTATAATCTAATCTTTTGATTATAATCAAAAAGCCAATATTCATTGAGTTGAATATTGGCTTTTTTAATTATATCACCTATTCGTGACCGATTGAGTTTTATTTATTCATTTCCATTAATTTGTCCGAATAACAGAATTAACGCCTTTTTCTTGTTTCAATGTAATAATCAAATTATTCAAGGTATTGGTATTATTTACAAAGACACTAATTTTCCCTTCATAAATTCCTTCAATTCCTGTCATTGTAATTGAACGCATATCAATGCCGAGATCTGTAATAACATTAGTTAATTGCTGGACAACTCCCCTGCCATCAGTTCCTGTAATCGTCAAATCCGCTACAAAGTCGATATTATTCAAACTCGCCCACTCTGCTTTCATAATCCGATGCCCGTAATTAGCCATCATACTCGTCGCATTTGGGCAAATTGTTCTGTGGATTTTCACGCCTGCTCCTACCGCATTAAAAGCAAAAACTAAATCACCCTGCACAGGATTACAACAATTAGATAAACTATATTTGTATTTCTCTCCATTCTCTCCATTAATCAATAATTTAGGCTGATCAACCGCTTTTTTCCGATGTTTCGGAATACTAATTCGGGGGCGATTAACTGGTGCTTCTACTTTTTTAATAAAAATTAACTTCCCATTTTTCACCTCAAATTTCTTCAAATTACTCAACCAACTCTTATCCTGTGAGATTTCATAATACAATTCTAAATGAGAAGAAATATTAAACACCTTTACAATTATATTCAAATTATCTTCTTCCCATCGAGCCTTGATAGAATTGAATTTTCGCATCAAAGCTTCTTTACCCAATTCGCCCGCTTTATTGCGTTCTTTTCGAATAGCAGTACGAATATTGCTCTTGGCTTTACTCGTGATCACCATATCTAACCAAGCCATGTTTGGTTTCTGGTTCGCAGAGGTTGTTAAATAGATTTTATCCCCATTTTCAAGCTTGTATCCCAACGGCACCATTCGACCATTTACTTTCGCAGAAGTACAATGAGAACCGATTTGAGTATGAATACCAAAGGCAAAATCTAATGGTGTTGCGCCTTTCGGCAAAATTCTCATATCTCCTTTTGGCGTATAAACATAAACTTCCTCTGAAAAAAGATTGGCTTTAAAATCATTAACAAATTCCAATGCATCTGTACTTGGTGCTTCTAACAGCTCTCGAATACTATTAATCCAATAATCAAAGACATTCTCAGAATACATTTTTTTGTATTTCCAATGTGCTGCAAAACCACGTTCTGCAACTTCGTCCATCCGTTCGCTTCGGACTTGCACTTCTACAAATCGCCCCTCAGGCCCAACGACAGTTGTATGCAAAGACTCATAACCATTAGATTTAGGAGTAGAAATCCAATCTTTCAATCGTTCTGGAATAGGTTTATAATAATCTGTTACGACAGAATATACCAACCACGATTTTCGTTTTTCCATTTTGGCGGATACATCCAAAATAATCCGTACTGCAAACAAATCATAAATCTGTTCAAAAGGGACTTTTTTAGTCTGGATTTTTTTCCAAATCGAAGAAATCGACTTAGGTCGTCCTAAAATTCGATATTTCAATCCTGTCTCATCTAACTCTCGTTTAATCGGATCAATAAAAGAATCGATATAAGCATTACGCTGTACTTTGGTCGCTGCCAACTTATTCGCAATCATTTTATAATTCTCATAATCCGTAATTTTCATACAAATATCCTGATATTCCGTTTTGATATTGTACAAACCTAAACGATGCGCGAGCGGAGCATAGATAAAAGCAGTTTCCGAGGCAATTTTAAGTTGTTTATGCTTAGGCATAGAACCGAGTGTTCGCATATTATGCAAACGATCCGCCATTTTAATCAATACTACCCGAACATCTTTGGTTAGTGTTTGAAGGATTTTCTTGAAGTTTTCAGCTTGCGGGCTTTTTATATCAAATGCCTTATCCAACTTCGTCAAACCATCAACAATCATTGTAACCTTTGAGCCGAATTGCTCTTCTAAATCCTCTAAAGTCACGTCCGTATCTTCCACTACATCGTGCAAAAATGCGCAAATAACCGCTGTCGGTCCTAATCCAATTTCCTGCACACAAATCCGAGCAACTTCAATCGGATGAAGCACATACGGCTCGCCAGATTTCCGTCTTTGCTTATGATGGGCATCAACTGCCAATTCAAATGCCGCACGAATATTCTTTCGATCCGTGTCATTTTTCATATCAACCGACTTGAGCAACGTTTTGTACTCAAATCGAATTTGTTTAATCTCTTCAGGTGAATAATTTGATGTTGTTGCTGCTTCCATTTTAAATAATTGATAGTTGATAATTCATAATTGACAATTAGGGATATATAACGATTTTCCTAAAACTTCAATTATTTTTTCTTATTGATCCTTAATTTTTAATTTGTTCGTTTTATAAAGTTAGAATATTTTAGGGAATGATGTAGTAGTTTGTTTTAAAGATTTTTGATTAAAATCAAGTTTTTTAAAAAAAAATCAGCATCGCAGCCCCATTTTAGGGCTAAAGTTCATTTTATTTTTAATCAAAAAAAAAAAAAGATTGTTTTATTTTCCTTTTACAAAATAAAGGCTTTATATTTGCAGCCGCAAGAGAGAATAGACGATAAGTAGACACTCTTTTATTTACAAGAAATCAAATAAGACATCTTGAGTTATTTAAACAGGAAATGTTTGATTATTTTGTAAAATTTTAAGAAAAAATAATTGTCTATTAAGTGTTTAATAATTTGTAAATAACTATTATTCATTTAATTACAATTAACAATACCAAGCGGGTGTGGTGAAATTGGTAGACACGCTAGACTTAGGATCTAGTGCCGCAAGGTGTGGGGGTTCGAGTCCCTTCACCCGCACTTAACAACTAAAGGCTTTCTTAAATCGAAAGCCTTTTTTTATTATATGGCGAATAAGAGCTTTTTAGGACATTATTAATTGATTATTCAATATAATGAACAAAGTTCAAAAAGCTCTAAGAAAACTAAACGAGTGTTTCCCTTTCAATTTTCTCGCCTTGTTGAATTAATTATTCATTTAAATTTTTAATACTCATATCATGCCAGTTGTAGAAAGACAGGATATCGATCACTTGAACGCAGTATTGACTGTCAAGGTAGAGCATTCAGATTATGCTAGTGAAGTGAAAACTCAATTGTCAACTTTGCGCAAAAGAGCAAAATTGAAGGGTTTTCGCCCAGGGAAAGTACCTATGTCTATGGTAAAAAAGATGTATGGTAAAAGTGTGGTATTTGAAGCAGTAAATAAAGTGCTTCAAGAAGAAATGAATACAGTTCTTGATAATTTTGATAGAAGAATCTTAGGTCAACCGCTTCCTTTTGTTGGAGACGACGAATCGCCTTATGATTTTAATGTCAATAATAAAGAACCTCATGTTTTCAAGTATAAGATTGGAATGATGCCTCAATTTGAATTGAAAGGCTATTCTAGTGAAACGTCATTGACTAAGTATGATGTTTATGTTCCTGCTGAAACAATTAATGAGGAAATCGAGAAATTACAACAACGTTTTGGTGAAACATCTTCTCCTGAGGAGGATATTCAACCAAAAGATGTATTGAAACTTCAACTGCAAGAATTAGAAGGTGATGCAGTAAAAGAAGGCGGCGTTAGTGTCGAAACAACTGTTGCTGTTGATCTTTTGCACGAAAATATCTCTGGTCAAGTATTAGCTGCTAAACAAGGTGATGTTCTTACAGTGAATATCAATGAGTTAGATACAAAGATGACTGACGCAGCAGATATTAAGAAATTGTTGCTTAAAATAGAAGATGAAACTGTAACGTATAATGAGCAGTTTCAAGCTACTATTACTGAAGTAATGCGCGTCACGCCAGCAGCAGTTGATGCAGATCTAATTGAAAAAGCAGTTCCTGGCAATACAGAAATTACTGATGAAGCTGGACTTCGCACTTATATGGAGAATGACATTTTGAAATATTTCAAAGGTCAATCTAATAGCTTATTATTAGCAGAATTGCAACGCAGTTTGTTAGAGCAAAATGAATTACCTTTGCCTGATGCTTTCTTGAAAGAATGGTTAGCTTCTAGAGAAGAAGAAGGTAAAAAAGTAGATGTTGAAGCAGAATATGATTCTTTAGCAAAAGGTTTGAGATGGTCTTTCATTCGCGATGCTATTGCTGAAAAAGCTGAAATAAAAGTAGAACAAAGTGATATTGAAGAAAGTATCATGAACGAAATCAAAGGTTACTTTGGTGGAAGTGTTGATCCTTCTTTATTAAATTCTATGATGGATAAAATGATGGAAGATCAAGAAGCGATCAACCGTCAATACGAAAAATTAATCAATGATAAAGTAGCGGAAGCTGCTCAATCAACGATTACTTTAATAGAAGAACGTGTTACTCAAGATGAATTAAACGAGGTCATTAAAACTTACAACGAGAAAAATCAAGAAGCTGAAAAAAGCTTGGATGAAGCTTTAGTTGAGCAAGTGGAAGAAATCGTTGAGGCTGTAGCTGTTGAAGAAGAAAAAACAGCAGAATAATTGCTAATTATTTAGTTTTATTATTCAAAAAGATGAATGTGCTTTAAAAAGTGCATTCATCTTTTTTTATTTTGTAAATAATAGAAAGAAGTCTTAATAATTTTTTATTATTACGTATCGGTTTATATTAATGATGGAATCGAAAATTAAAGAAATATATTTCAAAATCAATTCTTAACATTTCATCAATTCTATTATTAAGTTAATCTATGAAAAGGCGTTAAATATCTAAAAAAGCCCTTATTATAAACATTTAACAAAATAAATCCTTTATTATTAAGCCTTGTTTAAAAAAGTACAAGGATTAGTCTTATTAATAAATAATTAATATATCTGTAAAAACTAGATTTTTCGGCTATAAGATCTTTATAAATAAAGACTATTGTTAAATGAAAAAGATGATGATGAATAATTAAGGTCATCACCAATTAAAAAAGAACGATTATGTTTGATCAAAATGAATTTAAAAAATACGCTACTAAACAT
>CAKZLL010000504.1 GCA_937125475.1 uncultured Saprospiraceae bacterium
GTTAGTAGAGCAGTTAATTATATTAGGTTGTCGCGCTGTTTCTCAACGAATGGCGCGTTTTTTTTCCAACTTTAATTATTCTAATTATTAACAAAGAAGTAAAACCACAAAAACAAAAAAATTAAGTTAGTAGAGCAGTTAATTATATTAGGTTATCATGCGTCATCTTTAATTAGGTGACGCATTTTTTTTAATATATTTGTCTAGTAATCAAGATAAAACACAAATATAATGGGAAAAACACAACCAGAAAAAAATAAATCTGAAGATATTACTTATTCAACCTACATACCTATCAAGGATTGGGCGGTAGCAGATCGCCCCCGAGAAAAGCTAGTACTCAAAGGAAAACAAGCCCTTTCTGATGCTGAATTAGTTGCTATTTTAATTGGTTCAGGTTCTCGCAATGAAAGTGCGGTTACTTTATCCCAACGAATTTTAAAAAGCGTTGATAATAATCTCAATGACTTAGGCAAAGCAACTATTGAACAACTAAAAACTTTTAAAGGAATTGGAGAAGCTAAAGCCATTTCCATTAATGCTGCATTGGAATTGGGTAGGAGAAGACAACTTTCAGATATTGCACAACGCCCTCAAATCCGAAGTAGTCGCGATGCTTATAATGTAATTGCGCCGATTGTAGTGGATTTACCGCATGAAGAATTTTGGATTTTGATGCTCAACCGTTCTAATCAAGTCGTTGCACGCACCAAGATTTCCTCTGGAGGTACATCTAGTACAGTCATTGATGCGAAAATTGTATTTAAAAAAGCATTAGAATATCAAGCTTCTGCGATTATCCTTTGCCACAATCACCCTTCTGGCAGTTTAGAGCCTAGTGATGCAGATATTAATATTACTCGGAAACTTCGGCAAGGCGGGACTTACATAGATATTGGTGTACTTGATCATATTATTGTATCTGAACGAGGTTATTGTAGTTTGGCAGATGATGGATTGATGTAAAATTTAAGGAAAAACATCAAATCTTCTTTTTCTTTTTTTATCCAGAATTGCTGCCCAAAGCAAATATAAATGTTATTTCTAATCCTTTATCCATTATTTATTTAGTTTTTTGTCCATTAGCCTACTGTTTTGCAACTACCTATTGTGAATCGCAACATATATTATTAAATTTAAGTTATACAGAAAACAATTCAATTCATTAAAATCAAAATTATGAAATTAAGATTTCTACTTTCTATCTTTTCTTTACTTTTGGCGGTTACTTTTATGAGTAATTCAGGTGGTCGTGCAGCCTCAGATGGCGGAGATAATACAGGTTCTCCTAATGCTAATGGTGCTTTTTGTCAATCTTGTCATTCTTCGGGTGCATTTGCTCCGAGTGTAACGATTGAAGTACTCGAACCAGGTACAGGTACCGCAATAACAGCTTATATTCCTGGTACTGCGTATGATTTAAAAATTACTGTTGCAGCTGGCAATGGCACACCAACAGGTTTTGGTTCTCAAACTTCCGTTTTAGATGCTAACAATAGTCCAGTAAATAATCTTACTACACCGAGTTCTAATGCTCAAATTACGACTTTAAGTGCTACCGATTATTTAGAGCATGATGGCATAAGCTCGACTGGTGAGTTCACTGCAACCTGGACAGCTCCTACAGCAGGTGTTGGAAGTGTTACTTTTTATACTGGTGCTAATGCAGTTGATGGAGGAGGAAGTACAGGAGGTGATGGCTCAACAAGTGGCACACTTACTTTGACAGAAGGTACAGCTTCTAGTCAAAAAGATGTTAATAAACTAGCAATCAAAATGAATGCTTATCCTAATCCTGTGGATCAAGTTCTTAACTTGGAAATGATTGGAACTATCACTGGAAAGCATACTTTAAATATTACGGACAGATTAGGACGTGTAGTAAATTCTGATTTGATTACTATTAATAGTGGTGAAAATAATACAACTATCGAAGTTGGTCATTTATCAACTGGAATTTATCAAGTAAGCTTGATGAAAGATGGAAAAATAGCAACATTGCCTATTTTCAAAAAATAAAGAGAACAGCCTATTAAATGAAAAAGAGGAACAATATTTTGATATATTGTTCCTCTTTTTGATTCAACAAATCTAAGCTTTTATTTCTCTGTTGAATTAGTAAAGCCTAAATCCAAATCATTAGTACTCTCTGTATTTCCCTCTATTGCACCTAAAGTAGGCGCTTTTTTACCCGTTGCATCCCACAATAAAAAAGCAGCGGCTTGATGCATTCTTGCTTTTCCTCTAGGATTAGCTTTGATTTTTCGTTGCTTTGGAACAATTTTTTTCTTATTTCTCTTAATATTTCTCTTGCTTTTTCTTAGCTTAATTCCTTCTTCTTTTGATCCTCTTTTATTTTTAGTAATCTTTGCCTCTTGCACACATTCATATTGACTATAAGTCTTTTTAATTTTCTGACGCTCTTCCTTCCAAACTTTATTTTGGGGTATTAACTTATTATAAGAAGCCAAAATAGCTGTTTTATTCTTAGTTGAAAGCTCCTTCAATTTATCATTAATCTCCTTCTGATGTTTATTATTTTTTTCGATTTTAGCCTTATTAGCTTTTTTCCAAACAGCTATATCTTTGCCAGATGCTTTGACTTTTTTAGCTATTTTCCTCATTGCCATTCTTTCTGCCTTAACTAACTTTTGTTTCTGACGTAATGCAATAACCATTTTTTTGTCTCGATCATCTAGCTGACTAATCAATTCATCATGAGTTACTTTTAAATTAGGATGTACTTTCGTATCAAAATGTGTTTTTAATTCACTTTTTAATTGAATTAAATATTTACAATCATTAGTTGATCCTTCTTGTGCAATAAGATTAGTTATTAAAAAAACACCAAATAGAATAAGCATTGAGCCTTTTTTCATAGCTGAATAGATTTGATTTAAGTAAATAAGGAAATGATGGAATTTTTATTATTTATATTATTAAAATAAGATAATGCGCTAAATAGGCTACTACTTCAATAACATTTAGTTATTAAAATAAAAAATAAATAACTTTGAATTATGCATTAATAAAATAAAAAAATTTAGATTCCATATTTAAATCACCTATTACTTATAATGAGAAAATTATTAAATAGATTTTGAGCAATTATGCAGAATAAATTTTGTGCTGCAATTTTAAAAAGTTAGGTTTATCAAGGTAGGGCTAAAAAAAAATTAGCTTATCCAATAACTTTGCTCTATATTTGATGCTTTGTTTAGCACAAATATAGGTCACAGTCAATTGAATAAGCTAACAAATTATAAAGTTAAAATTTATTGTTTTTATCAACCTTTCTCTCTAAAAGATTTGAGACACCTTTGATACATAGAGAAAGGATAACGAAGATAGTATTTTTTAATAGAAAAAACAAAATTTATTTCATCTTTGTAAAAAAATAAATTACGATGGCTAAGTTTAAATTAGAGTATATCTGGTTAGATGGATATGAACCACAACAATCAATAAGATGTAAGACAAGAGTTTTAGATGGTTCTAAATTCAGTGGTAAATTAGAAGAATGCCCAATGTGGTCTTTTGATGGTAGTTCTACTCAACAGGCTCCAGGTGGTGCTTCTGATTGTTTAGTGAAGCCAGTTTTTATTTGCCCTGATCCACTTCGTAAAAATGCGTATATCGTAATGTGCGAAGTTTTAAAATCTGACGGAACTCCTCACCCATCTAACGGTCGTGCGACTATCAATGATGATGATAAAGATTTTTGGTTCGGATTCGAGCAAGAATATGTACTTCAAGATGTTACAACAGGTGGACCATTAGGTTTTCCAAGAATTGGTTTCCCTGCTCCACAAGGTCAATACTACTGCTCAGTAGGTGCTAAGAATGCTTTCGGTCGTGAAATCGTAGAAAAGCACTTAGATGCTTGTATAGATGCTGGTTTGAATATCGAAGGTATTAATGCAGAGGTAATGGCAGGACAATGGGAATACCAAATATTTGCAAAAGGTGCTAAATCTGCTGGTGACCAAATTTGGATAGCTAGATATTTATTGGAAAGAATTGCTGAAGACTATAATGTAGCCGTAGATTTACATTGTAAGCCTGTAGCTGGTGATTGGAATGGTTCTGGTATGCACGCTAACTTCTCTAACACAGCGTTAAGAGAATCTGGTAAAAAAGAAGTGTACGACGAAATTTGTAACAAATTCGGTACAGAAGAAGCAATTGCTGCTTGTATTGCTGTTTATGGTCCAGATAATCACTTACGTTTGACTGGTCTTCACGAAACACAAGCGATTGATCAATTCACTTATGGTGTTTCTGATCGTGGTGCTTCTATTCGTATTCCAATTATTACTGTTGAAAATGACTGGCACGGTTGGTTAGAAGATCGTCGTCCAAATTCTGCGGCTGATCCTTATAAAGTAGCTGCTGTAATTATTGATACAGTTAAAGGATAAATTTTATAATTAATAAAACGAACTGATTGTTGATAATGTGTGTGTGATGAGCAGATTATTAATTATTTATTCGACTAATATTAATTAATATTTATAGTGTAGCTAGAAGGTGCTAATTCTTAGGAATTAGCACCTTTTTTGTTTAAAATCAAGTAAAATATATAAATACAGTTTTTAATTCTACGCTGGTTTTCATTGCTTCTATAGTATATTTTAGTTACTTTTTTTATTAAAAAAAACTCCTTAAATTTAATTTTCATTAACAATTAATATTTTTTATTATTAAAAATAACAACATCATACTAAACCATCCGTTACAAAAGAAACATTTTTATTCATTCATTTTATACAAAAAAATATGAATCCCGTCACTTTACTAAGTAGCCTTTTATTAGTAGTTGGCTTGGTCGTCGTTACTAATGCTCAAACTTATGCCCAAGATATCACTGGCACTTGGATCAATGCCGCTGAAGATACTAAAATGGTCATTTACAAAGGAAGAAGAAATACCAAAACAACCCGTTATAATGAAGATCCAAGTAAATATTACGGTCGAGTAGTTTGGTCAAAGACAGGAGCAATCGCTAATAATACTAAACTAATCACCAAATTTTCTCCTTATGGAAACAAAACCTATAAAAATGGCAAGGTCTTGCACCCTAGAAATGGGCGCGAGTATGAAGGTTATTTACAATTATTAGAATCAGGTGATTTGAAAGTTAGAAAATACGTCAATAAATCCATAGTCGGCACAACTGAAATTTGGAAAAAAGGCGAAGGCAGTAATTAAATAAACTACTGATGGCTAAATCGTTTTTCCATCTTCGATTTACCGTCAACCGTCTTTCATTTCGATTCTTTTTTCTTAAAAAAGTATAAAAAATAAGAGAAAGAGCTTAGATTAGGCGCGAAGATGTTGTATCTTACCATACAACATCTTCGCGCCTAATTTGTCTCAACTAAAAAGCTATTCAATGGAAAATCAACCTTATGTCTTATCAAATATAAAAGACAATATTGCAACTATTACTTTTTTTCATCCCAAACATAATTCACTCCCAGGCGATTTATTGGCAGATATTGCAAATACAATCACCGCA
>CAKZLL010000505.1 GCA_937125475.1 uncultured Saprospiraceae bacterium
AAGGTTTGGCTTATGCCAAAGATAGAAACTTGCCAGTCATGATTGATTTTACAGGGCATGGCTGTGTGAATTGCCGTAAAATGGAAGAAAATGTTTGGGGATTAGAAAATATTAAGCCTTTATTAGAGCAAGAATATGTTTTGATTTCTTTATATGTGGATGATAGAAAGAAAGTAAAAGGCGCAGATGCAGATAAGTATAGAAATGTTGGTGCAAAATGGTCTCAATTCCAAATTGAACATTTCAACTCTAATTCTCAACCACTTTATGTATTGATGTCTCCAAATGAAGAAATATTAAATTCACCAAAAGGTTACACGCCTGATGTCAAGCAATATGAAGAATTTTTGCAATGTGGTATAGATAGATGGAATAGTATTAAGAAGTAATATTTTTCTGAAAATCTAATTTGATAAAAGCAATTCTACGAAAGTAGGGTTGCTTTTGTCGTTTATAAAAAGGGCTTTGTCGCTGTTTTTTGTTATAATTGTTTAGATTTCTCAACTTTCCGATTATTGGAAAACAACAACAAAATTAACATCATGGAAAACTTATTAACTTCTCCTATTTTATTAATGAACATTGGTCTCAGTAGTTTGACAAGTATTATTGCGGTGTCTTTAGTCGTCATTTTAGGTTCTTATGTCTTAGAGGGCATTTGGGTCAAAGGATTAATTAGTGCGCTTATTGTCGGTGTAGTGATCGCTGTTATTAATTTGCTGATCGGTGATACACTTCAGAATTTGGTTCGTCCACTCAAATTCCTTCCCTTTCAAGCTGCCTATGTTTTGGTAGATGGGGTAATTATTTACATTGCTGCATTTTTCTTGAAAAACTTTAAAGTTAAGAATTTTTGGAGTGCATTTTCTTTAGCCGCGTTAATCGCTTTGGTTCAATATTTTCTTTAATTAGTAGTTGAAGAATCAATCATTTCTTTTATTACAAATGGAAGTATAATCGTAGTTCATTTCTAGAACTACGATTATACTTCCATTTGTAATTTCACGTTAGAATAATTATGACATATTTTTAGTTCATTAAATTATTTTATTATGAAAACAATAACAACTATTCTATGTTTATTCTTTGTCGTAGGGTTATCTGGACAAGATACAAAAACAGAAAAAAAAGCTACAACAAATAAAAATTGCATAAGCTCGCAATTCAAAGTAACTGCAATGGAGTTC
Organism: uncultured Saprospiraceae bacterium; assembly: GCA_937125475.1. Taxonomy (GTDB): domain Bacteria; phylum Bacteroidota; class Bacteroidia; order Chitinophagales; family Saprospiraceae; genus CAKZLL01. The sequence goes on from CAKZLL010000505.1 coordinate 1,188, forward strand.
ATTCAAAAAGATGGAGAAAATATGGGTGAAAAAGTCATCATTAATGAAAAAGAAGACATTCAATTTTATGGTATGTTTGAATCTGCAAAATTTGCTTTTAAAACCGATTTTCAACCTCAAGACAATACAGCATTTATGATTTTGATTGGAAGCGGTCATCTTCGAGAACCACATAAAATGAAATTTACTTATCATTTAAATAAGGAATAAAACGAATAAAAGAATAATTTTAAATACAATATAATGTCTTATCAAGTAACTAAAAAAGAGGAAGAATGGAGAGAAAAATTATCTCCAGAACAATATCGAGTATTGCGCGAACACGGGACTGAAAGACCGTTTACGGGCGAATATTACGAGCATTATGAGTATGGAACTTATAGTTGTGCTGCTTGTGATACGGAATTGTTTGCTTCTGAAAATAAATATAGTTCGGGTTGTGGTTGGCCTAGCTTTTGGGGCGAATTAGAAACAGCTAATATCGAACACAAGCGAGATTTTTCACATGGAATGATTAGAACAGAATTATTGTGTTCTAATTGTGGTAGTCATTTAGGTCATATTTTTAATGATGGCCCAAGAGACAAAGGCGGAAAAAGATATTGTATCAATTCTGTCTGTTTAAATTTTACACCATCGTCGTAAGGTGTAGGGTAAAGGCATGCCTTTACCCTACATTGCATCACACCAAAGTATTATAATAAAAAACAAAAAAAATGTTTGGATTATTCAAAAAAAAATCGAAAAAAGACGTTCTAAATAAAAAGTACGAAAAGTTAATGGAAGAAGCTTATCGACTATCTAAAACCGACCGAAAAGCAAGTGATCTAAAACGGTCAGAAGCGGAAGACATCCTTAAAGAAATAGATGCATTAGCAAAATAAAGAGTGAATAATTTTCGTAAAAATGAAGAAACAACCGCTTTCCGTAGCAATAGGAGCTGTAATCAAGGATGAAAAAATATTACTAATCAAACGATTGAGAGGTGATTATGTTGGATTATTAGCTTTACCAGGAGGGAAAATAGAGGTTGAAGAACATATCAATATTGCAGCTATTAGAGAGATTGAAGAAGAAACAGGAATTAAAACCGTTTTTGAAAAGCATTTAGGAATTGTTTCTGAACATTTAATCGAAAAACAAGGCGCTCAACTCATTGTTGATAAACATTTAATCCTTCATATTTGTCAATTGCGACCACTTTCTACTGAGATTATTATTAAAAATGAAGGAAAATCAGCTTGGTATAATTTAAATAATTTATCCAAATTAGAAACGCAAATTATACCAAGTGACTTTTTAATTATTAAAAAAATGGTACTGACCTCCAACCAACTTTATTACAATTGTGTATTGGAAAAACAGAATAATCAATGAGTTTTACAACAGTTCGAATAATTGTTATTCAACAGTAACAGCGTTTTCTGTTCGTTGAAAAGTCTCATCATCAAAAGGACGTTTATTAATACTCGTATTTTTGAATTCTACAGATTTTCGTAATGTCGTAATTTTTCCATCCTCATCCGAAGAATACCACGTTAATTCAGTTGGCAAGACAATATCATCAGAAAAAGTAGCCCATTTATTATAATTTATCCATTTAAATTTCTTGCTGCGTTCTTTCGAGAAAAAGGTTACAGTATAACCTAACCAAGCCATTTGATAAGTTTCAGGATGATAATACAAAATATATTCATCTAAAGAAACTTGACCGACACCATCTTTAAACCCAATATGAATCCCTGAATAAGTGACACTATCAACAGTAATCGGTTCAGCTTTAGAGTAGATAATCCCATCATCTGCTAGTACAAATGGCATTGCATAAAAGTAAAAATAAAGATTGTGGTAAAACGCAGGTTTACCTTTGTAGGAAGTATCAGCATCGACCCAAATTGAATCACCATCAAAACCTAATTCATAATTAGACCCTTTAATTCTATCACGTCGGCTTTTCAAATCCACAAAATGAGTTTCTCCATCTTTCTCA
>CAKZLL010000506.1 GCA_937125475.1 uncultured Saprospiraceae bacterium
CTCTTTGAAAAACAACGGGGCAAGCCACCGCTGGATTTAAAAAATATTCATTCTGGCAAAAATTGTCAATGAACCAATATTTACTAATAGATGGATTTTAATTAATCATTTACATCTTCAATTTAAAAAATAATGCAGAAAATAAATATATCATTTACAGTAGAAGAAGTCAATTTGGTATTAAAAGCACTAGGCAGGCAACCGTACGAAGATGTTTTTCAACTAATTGGAAATATACAAGATCAAGCACAAACACAATTGCAATCAACCGTAATTAATAAGGATTAAAAAATAATTAGACAAAATAAAATACATTTCGCAAAATATTTTCCTTGGTGAAATGTAATGGAAAAACCCTTTGGTATGTCAGAAATACAACAATCAGCAACAGCAAAAAATCTAAAGCTTTCGTTTTCTCCTTTGGTTACTAATATCTTGACCGAAGGCGGACAAACGGCAAAAATCGCTTTAGAAATTAAAAATACGTCCAATAAGTCCATCAATTTGTATGCTAATGAAAAAGGCAATACAGGGGCAGATAGTTTTACATTTTGCATCGAATTTCCGATAGGTGTTTTGAAAAAAACGGTTAACCAATCACAAGAAAGTAGTCAGAATTTTTCGAGCGAACAAACCATTGGTAATTGGAAAGTAAGAACAAGCGAAAATATTGTTTATTTCTTAGCAACTAGCGCACAAGTCATTGAAAGTCAGAAAGAATTAAAATTAGAAATCGGTAAATTATTCGTTAATCGTGATAGTACTTCTACGCAAGTAACGCTCAAATATAGACACACTTCAAGCGCAGCGCAATCCAAAGAACAGCTCAAAAAGGACATCAATCAAACGAATATCCAAGTCAATAGATGTAATAATAACGTTAAAAGGCTTAATCAGCGCATTGCTGCTGTCAATACGAATATTAAAAAACAAAATAATCAACTCACTAAAGCTAGGACAACTATTGCAAAATCCAATGGTTTAACTAAAAATATTGCAAAAAATCAAGCCAAACGATGTCAATCGAATATTAGTAATTTACAGAAAAAAAACATTAACCAAAAAGCGAATATTCAACGCCAAAATAAGCTAAAAGCACAATTAGTTGCTCGACGCACTCAACTCCAAACCAAGCTAAAATCTTTACCCAATCAAATTACAGTTGAAGAATTTACACAATCTCATTTCGTGACACTTGACCAAACGAAAGCCCCTTTGGAAATGTCCGCGACGGTTCACGGTACATTATTAAATACAGGTTCAGACAATACGGTTGTCATTTATTTAGTCAATACCTCTCGAAATGAAATCGAATTCACGACTAAATCTACGTTACAAATTGCCTTTAAAAAAGGTACAAACGAGCCGCACGCCCTCACAAATCAAGACGAAACAACCACAAATATCACAGTCAACGGCTTCACCGTAGAGCAAAATCAAACTGCTCTAGATCCAACTTATGACCTAAAATGTACTAAAAAAATAGAGCTTCAACCAGAGCAGTTTATAAAAATAACGATTGCCAATCTCAAAACAACGCTTTCGCCTCGAATCGGCTTTTTGTATATTGATTATGAAAAAATAGCAGATTATCGCGACGGCAGAATGATCGTTCCTATCTCAATTGGCTCGGCTAAATATCGTCAATCTGATAGCGCTTTGCTAATTTATAGTAAGTATATTGATGTAAATTCGCCTAATCAGATCATGTTATACAATCAAGGTATTCGAGCAAGGAAAAACTTCCTATTGAATACCGATGCTGGATTAAATTTGACGGTTAAGTCTGGACAAGATCTAGTGCTTCAATCTACTAGGAATATCGGAATTAATGCCAATGGTGGGAAAAACAATGTAGGGATTAATGCCGCTAATATTACATTAAAAGGCAAGACTACTTTTGATGGAAATATAGAATTTAAGAATAAAGCCAATAGTGAATCTACTGGTTTAGCTTCATCAGATTATGCTAGAATTTATGGTGCACATGTCAAAAATACAGAAACTTCTTCTCTAGTTTTTGAATTGGGTGATAATGAAAATGACACTTTTGTATTCCGTAATAAAATCCATAATAAACCAGCGAAAGATGTTTTAAAGATCAATTATAATGGTATTTATGTCAGTGGTCGGAAGCCGTTTTTGCTCAAACAATATACTGATGTCAAATTGAATAAGAATTATAATACTAATGTTGATTCCAATGTTTGGGATGCAATCATTGCTGGATGGGACGGAACTTTTGATATAAGAGAAGGCGGAAAACACAACAATTCTACTCAAATGTATATTAGCGGTGGCAAATGGCATATTGATGTAGATTTTGCAGCACATAGCGGAACAGAAAATGCAACAATAAAGGTAAATGTCCTTTTTATTAGAAAAGAATTAACGGAACGTCAAGGCGTTTTTGGTTAAAAATAGTGCGTGTTTTAAATTTTGATTCTCTAATTATTAATGCATAATCAAAAAAATGTCTTACTTCGTAAAAGCCAAAATAACATTATTCGAACGATATGATTTAGCTGTCCGATTGAACAAAATCGGTACAGACTATTTCTATGCAGGTATTGATTTTGATGAATCTCCTGATTTATTGGACATCTTGCGGAATAATTTTAGTGAACTCCAAGCATTGATTGATTTACTCAAAAATCAATCTTTGACATTAGACGCATTCGAATTAATCACCCAAAAAAGCAAAGACGGAAATAATAGTTTTGTGGTCAATATGGCTGCTCAGTTCAATTATAAGGACTTTGGCTTGCAATTGGTCAGCAGCAAAACGGGCAAAACCATTTCCCTCAACACCAATATAAAACTAGAAATAACCACAATTCCTGGGTTAAATATTTCTCTACCAAAGCCGATTAGTGTTCAAATTGACGGCTTGACCTTTTCTTCATCAAGCGATAATAGCAATAATAAAGGCAAGATTTTTAGCAAAATAATAGATAAAGCGAGCCAACAAGTTACCGCAATCAAACAAGAATTTCATAATAGCTCCTTCCCTATTCGAGCCAAAATTGATTTAGCTGGTTTATTCAAAGCCGATTTTGCTGAACCAGAAACTACAGAAAAAACGACCGAAACAGCAGTCGCACCTACAACAGCGAGCGATGGCGTGAAGTGGTTTAATATTAATAAAAAAATAGCCGTTGTCAATTTTAGCCGCATCGGAATGGCATTTAAAGATGGGATTGCATGGGCTTATTTAGATGCGAGTATTGTTACAGGCGGATTTGGGCTGTATTTTTTAGGTTTGAAAATGGGCATCAATCCCACTAAAGCTTTCAAATCTTTGCCAGAATTTGACTTGGATGGTTTGATGGTTGGTTTTCAATCGCCTTCCATGACGATAAGCGGTTTTTTAGTCAAAATCGAAGGTGATATCACCGAATATGTTGGGCAAGTCAAATTTCAAACGGCCTCTTTCATGCTCTTAGGCACGGCGATGTACGGACAAGTCGATGGCAAAACCTCCGTTTTCTTATATGCTTATTTGGATAAAGCACTCGGTGGACCTGCATTTTTCTATGTGACGGGCTTAGCATTGGGCTTTGGTTACAACCGAAAAGTCGATGTACCACTCGAAAAAATAAAAAATTTTCCACTTGTCAAACAAGCGATTGAAGGCGCGAAAGCAGCAACAACGATAGAAGAAATTCGAGAAATCGCAGAAGCACTCACTCAATTTGTGCAAGCCAAAGCTGGTTATATTACGCTTATGGTCGGCGTTAAATTTTCGACTTTTGGTATAATGAACTCATTCGCGCTACTCGTTTTGACGCTAGGCGAACGCTTTAGAATTGATATTTTAGGGATTTCTCGTATTAGTTTTGGTAATCCTGCCAAGCCTAATATTTTGATCGAAATCGCACTCAAAGCCTCTTTCATTCCAGATGAAGGCGTTGTAAAAGTCGATGGTTTAATCACAGATAATTCCTTTCTTTTTGATAAAAAAGCCAAACTATCGGGCGGTTTTGCCTTTTATGCTTGGTTTGCTGGCGAACACGCAGGCGATTTTGTCATTACGCTGGGCGGTTATCATCCGCGTTATCGCAAACCTGCGCATTATCCGAGTGTGCCACGTGTTGCGCTGAATTGGCCCATCACTTCTTCTTTGGTTTTCAAAGGCAGTTTATATTTTGCACTTACGCCACGGGAAATCATGGCAGGCGCGAGTGTTTACGCTAAATGGGAAGGCAAAGCAGGATCAGTTTCGGCAACCGCAGAATTTAAATATTCTTGGGATGTTTATATTGCTTGGGCTCCGTTCAAATATGAAGTTGACTTTTTTGTCAGTATTAAAGTCAAATTTACGATCAAAATTTCGTTGGTCTTTAAGACAATTAAGAAGTCGATTAATATTGATGTTAGTGCCGATGTTAAGATCTGGGGGCCAGAATTTGGCGGTAAAGCCCATGTAAAAGTTTCGATTAAAATTTGTGGTATTCGGGTCAAATTCAGCTTTGATATTAAATTTGGATCAACCTCAGCCAATGTTCCGCCGTTGAAATGGAGCGAATTTAATCAGAAGTTTTTGCCACAGCCAGAAGAAGCGCTTTCGCTGAATGCTTCTAATGGATTTTTGAATGAAGTCGAATCTGGAGCAGACAAAGGTATTTGGGTATTTAATAAAAAAGAATTAGAACTAGAGATTGAATCGAAAGTTCCTATTACTAATTATAGTAATCAAGGTAATAATCGCATTAATGATTGGACCAGCGACAATGCTAAAATCAATTCGAGCAAAACCTTGAAAGTCCCTTCGATGGGCAATAAGGATTTAAATTCTGATTTAAAAATCAAGATCACAAAAGATGGAGACTCGAGTGATAGTCAAGAATTTGAAATCAAGGAAGTTATTTATAAAAAATTGCCGACTTCCATTTGGAAAGACAATGCAAATGATAAAAATAACTTGATCAATGCGCCTTGCGGCTTCAAAATAGGTTTAGCCAAATCGCCAGATGAGCCAGATTCTTCCAGCGAAATTCCAACGGACAACGTAAAATATACGGTTGAAACCAATGAGAATTGGAAAAAAACCAAATCTAACGCTTTTGACTTGAGTGATATGCAGAGCCTTTTAGGGCAAGATGCTTCTAATGTTTTTGGAGCATTAGATCAAAATAGTTACTCTTTTGAAACATTGATGAATACGCCAAAAGAGGAGGATTTATTGGCATTAGTGAAATAACAACATGAATACAAAACAAAAAAATATCCAACAACGAGCCAAACAAAAGGCAAAGCGCAATACTGCAAACGCGAAAAAGCCAAAGCGTCAAGACATGAAAAATGTCAATGATGCGATGACCAATCGTTTGCAGGCGACTATGTTGGATGAAATATTATTCAATAGAGAAGTTGATCCAATAACTGTGATCCGTGATACGCCTACGGATATTCAAAAAATGGATAGAATTCAATTTTTAGAATTTCAAAAACCAAGTATTACCGCAGGTACTTATACTGTTTCGGTTAATCAATCAACTTCTGGCGTTGGAAAAGCGAATTACACCAAACAACAAAAAATTAGGATTGACGCGCCTAGATATTTTTTAGAAAATGAAGATATTTACGCAACTTATCCGCCCAAAAATGCGAGTGGTCGTTATGTAGATACTTTGCCTCATATCGCACTGAATAGAACGAGTTTACCTTGGGAACGAGATTATTATAATGTAGCAAATGGCAAGGCGAAAGAAGATAAAAGTAAAAAATATGCTTGGTTAGGCTTGTTGCTTTTTTCAGAAAATGAAGCTCCTAAAATTGAAAAAAAGCGTCCAAAATCCATTGGTTTACCCACTTCTAGCGATACAGAAGCCAAAACGCCAATCAATTGCATCAAGGTTTCGCCAGCGTTATTAGCACAGATTTTGCCAAATGATAATGACGCGCCTTATTTTTCTCATGTTAAATTCTTTAAAGAAAAAGATTCTAATAAAAGCAGTGACGAAGATCAACACAGCGTCATTATTTGCAATCGTTTCCCAATTTTAGGACAAACGAATACTGTTCATTTAGTCGCATTAGAAAATGATCCTGCAAAGCATCAAAACTATTTAGTAACACTTCATTCTTGGTCTTTCTTTTGCGAGGCAGGAATTACAGGTTTTGAAGATACCTTGAAAAAAGTCAGTGTAGGAACGTATCAATTGACTTTGCCAAATGGAAAAAGCAACCCATATTTAGACAAAGGATATGTGCCGATGCCGCATCATTTGAGGCGAGGCGAAAAGGTTTTATCTTGGTATCATGGCCCATTAGTGCCGTATTTTAAGACATTAAAAGCTAAAAATCCGCCTTTACTCAATCATGCAGATGATCTTTTACAGCTCGATGCTGCTACTCAAATGCTAGATATTTCCTATTCGTCTGCTTGGCAAATGGGCAGAATGCTGACTTTGCAAGAAAAAAATATTGCAACAGCGATTTATTTATGGAAAAAAGCAAGTGAGCGATTACAGAAAAATGATTTGCTGGAAAGCTTAAAACATATTACGATTTCGGATACTGATGAAGACAAAAAAATCGGTAATATTCCAGATAATATCTATTCTTGGATTGATGATTTTTTTGAATGTAAAAATATCCCATTCAATTATTTAGTGCCTCATCCTGCCTTATTACCAGAAGAATCAATGCGTTTTTTTAGAGTAGATATGAATTGGTTGCAGCATTGTATTTCGGGTATTTTGTCGATTGGAACGGAAGTTATTCCGCCTGACGATGAAGTTACGCCAACTTCTAATCAGGATTTAAATGAAAAATATCCGTTTCATTATACGGGTTTTCTCTTGCGTTCGAAGGTTGTGACAGATTATCCAGATTTAATGATTTCTGGTTATAATATAACTGTCGAAGGCGATGCGACGATCGACGAAGCAAAAAACGGTTTGCCAATTTCATTAAGACGAAAACTGGGCGAAGATCTATTATTAGTCGTTTTTCAGGGGCAGCCAAATGACAAAGTAAAGATGGTTGATGTGTTCGTAAAGCCTGTTGGCTTGCATTTTGGTGTATCATCAGATGATGTGAATAATGATGGGAAACCTGAATTTTGGAAACAACCTCGGGAAAATGATTTGAAAGATTTGGCGCAACACGGCACAAAAGACGAAGCCAAACCACCTCAAAACATTACGACCTACATTAACGAAAATAACTGTCTGAAAGCGCATTCTTTTGCAAAAAACTTCCTTAAAGTAGAATACGATGCAGCAAATTTTGCATTTCAAATGCTAGAAGGAACACCAAAAATACGTTTTTTTAATCCTTAGTTTTAGGAGCGAGGTGTCAGGAGTCAGGGGCGAGGAGGAAAAAACACTGACACCTGACACCTGACACCTGACACCTGACACCTAAAAAAATAAAAACCAATGAAAGCAACATTATTCAATCAATACGAGATTACATTAGAAGAAATAGAAACTGGTTTGTATCAAATTTCGGAAGCTTTGCCAATTACAAAAAATGATATTTGGCAATATTTAACCGAAGAATTTGCCTTGCCTTTGGCTTATTCAGATCTATTGACCGATAGTTTTCGATTGGATAAATTGATATTTCATAAAAATACAACACCCCCAAAAGTAGAATTGACAGTAGGCTGTGATGCCATTCAATTGTCGATTTTTCAATTTTCATCAATAGAATTAACATTAAATACAAATAATAATATTTTAGTTTTGAATGAATAAAATTTCGTTCGAAATGATAAATCCTTAAATTATACAGAATGGCAAATTTTAATATTTCTGGAGAAGTAAGTTTATTCGGAAGTGCAGAGCGTATTAGGCTAGACCGCAATTCGGAAGTACCTTCTAAATTAGAATATCGCGGTGCGTACAAAATAACTAGAGATAACATGGGAAGTCTAGTCGGCGATGATGTAAAAAAATACCTACCAGATGCGGTAGTCATTACAGATGTAATGCTTGACACGACGACCAAAGCTTATGAATTTGGGCTTAGAGTAGAAGATCCGTTAGCTTTTTTAGCCGAAGTTGGCTTAGATGCAGTGGATAAAGTCATTAAATTTCATGAAGTTTCGATTTTCGTGAGTGGCGGTGGTGAAGCAGCAGCAGAATCAGCATAATAAGATTAAAATCTTATTCAAATTATTAACCAATCGAAACACGTCGATTTTAAAACTTGGCGTGGTTTCATTGGAATGCTTTTCCCTATCTCCTATTGAAATTCCTAATTGAGTTGATTATTTTTCCTGTCAGACTAAAAACTCTTGTAAAAATGTTTTCCTTTGTGGCAAATCAAAATGGGTTATTGAATGGGAAATCGAAAAATACTACTAGGACATTTGGCACTTTTGGGTGTACAAATGTTGTATGCTGGCAATTATTCAATTGCTAAAAATGTCATGCCTGATTATATTGAGCCGCTTGGCATTGTCTTTTTACGGGTCAGTTTTGGAATGGTGATGTTTTGGTTATTTCAACTTCTTTTTATTAAAAAAAGCGAAAAAACTGTTATTCAAAAAGCAGATTTTCCTCGTTTAATTGCTTGTGCACTTTTTGGAATAGCTATTAATCAAATGACATTTTTTATCGGTCTTAATTGGACTTCCCCGATTAATGCCTCTATTATTATGCTCACTACACCTATTATTGTATTCATTGGCGCAGTTCTTTTTCTCAAAGAGCGCTTTATTAATTTGAATATATTAGGTATTTTAATCGGCTGTCTTGGTGCAAGTATTTTGATTGGTTATGGCAATCAAATCAATTTCAACCCGCAAGGACTAAAAGGCGATTTACTTATTTTGACGAATGCCACTTTCTTCTCTATCTACCTCCTTATTTCCCAATCGCTTTTTAAAAAATACAATGCTTTTGTTGTCCTAAAATGGGTCTTTACATTTGGCTTTTTGCTTTGTTTACCCTTCACTTACCCTGTTTTTGCGAAAGCTAATTTAGCGGCTATTCCTTTTTCAATATGGTTAGATGTAGCTTATATTTTGGTTGGAGCTACCTTTCTGACTTATCTTTTTAATGCTTTTGCACTTGTTAATTTACCTGCTAAAACAGTAGGTGCGTATATTTATTTACAGCCGATTTTAGCTACTGGTATTGCCTTATTATTAGGAAAAGACGAATTGACAATCATAAAAATCATAACAGGTTCATTGATTTTTCTTGGAGTATTTTTAGCTAGTAAAAAACACAAAGGAGAAATATGATAATGCAATAAATGAAAACCAAAATGCATTTTGTAATTTCCTTCTAAAGAATTATCTAATACGCATTTGAATTGAGGATGACGTATAAATAAAATTATTTATTTTGAGTTTAGACGAGGCGAAAAACGCAGGCATAGCCTAATTCTATCGAGTATTTTCAACGAAGTATAAATTCAAAAGAAAGGTTTTATATGCGACATCTTTAATTGAAATGCGTATAAATAACTAAACAAACAATCATCAACTATTTAACCCTTAATGCGCATACCTTATAAAAGGTAGGGTTTAAAGAAGTAACTAGAATAGTTTGTTTTACACAAAAAAGAAAACAGAACAACTTCAAACCTTTCCAGTAGGAAGACTAAATAGAAATATTTGAGATATTCTTCACAAAATCATCTGCTCATAATGTTCAATAGATTTGTACGGCGGCTAGTGATCCAACGAAATGGTTAGAAATTTTGTTTTGTTCGAGGCAAAATTTGCCCATTCCAGCAAATTAAGTAGCCACCATATAAGTCTATAAAAAAATAACCAATGAAATCCATCATTACAGCATTCATTTTATTATCAATCATTTCTTGTCAGCCCAAAGTCCAAACTTATCTGGATGTACCTTGGTTCGTTTCAGAACAGATTAATGATGATTTAATTTCTCATTATAATTACGCAGATTCATTAAAGAAATATGAAGAAATCAACAGCACTACAATTGAGAATTTAGGTAATTATTACAGCTATTTAGCAAATCTAAATTTTAAAACTAATCCATCAAAAACCAAAAAATCAATCGACCTACTCAATAAGGCATTTGCACTAGATACAGTAAGTTTTTGTGAAGAATTGATTTTAGAAACACATTATTATGTAAAACGGAATGGGCGACCAGTGAGAAATTTCACAATGCCGTTTATTGTAGAATTGGACATGGATTATTTTTTAACAAAACTGGAGGAGTGTCAACCCTTTATACAAGATAAGGAATTGGTTTTTGATCGAAAAAAAGAGGAATTCAGCCTTAGAATGTCTTATATTCACCTTAAAGATCAATGGTTTAGAATTCCTAGCCGAAAAGAAAATCCTCAAAAATGCCTAAAATATGATACCGAAAATCATAAAGAATTAGATCGGTTATATAAAACTTTTCCATTATCGAAGGAAAATGACGATATTCGAGAAGAGATCTGGACTTTAATCCTTCATTCAACTGATTGCGATTGGGCGAAAAAATGGTTGAAAATTTATTGCGAGACATACCGAGGATATAAAAGATATGAACCAAATTTAAATTGGTTTTTATGGCGACAAGAAGCCTGTGTTGACCAAGAAATAAAGGATATCATTAACAAAGAGATTAGTCAACTAAAAAACAAATAACACATCCTACTGAAGGAATAAAATGAACGTTTCTGCAAATCTCAAGCTATAATATTTCTATTAATCAATTAAAAAACAAACGATGAGCAATTTAGTCGGCGATACGATAGGTCTTATTCATCTTTTATCATCAATTTTAGCATTAATATTCGGAACGATGGTTTTAGTAATGAAAAAAGGTACTAAAAAACACAAACAAATTGGTTATGCTTATGTCGCAAGTATGAGTATTTTGATCCTTACAGCCTTTATGATTTTTAGATTATTCAAAGGCTGGGGAATTTTCCATTATACAACAGTGTTGAGCCTTTTGACCTTGCTTGCGGGGATGATTCCGATTTGGACAAAAAAGCCAATCAACAAATGGCTAAACTTACATTTTAGTTTTATGTATTGGTCGGTTATTGGTTTATATGCCGCATTTGCAGCCGAAGTTTTGGTCAGAATACCAGAAACACCGTTTTTCAGTATGGTAGGTATCGCAACAGGCGGGATTATGATAATTGGAGGTGTTATTTTTGGTATTAATAAATCTAAATGGATAAAAACATTTGGTATAAAAAATAAAAAACATGATAATTAGATCCGAAAAAATGACCTCAGAGGAAGTCAAAATAATAGAAGAATCACTGGCTGGCACTAGCTATTTATTTAATAGAATAGTCCTAACAGTTTGTATTTTTATAGGTTTACTTTTTTTCCTTCCAACGAAAGCCTCCTCTTTTATAAAACTTGAAAACAGTAAAATTTCCGATTTATTATCCCTCGATCTTGACCAAATGTTCTCTGGTCTTGTGATTATATTTACGGTTATTATTCTTTATCTATTCTATAGATATATACTAACTATCCCCCAAATAAAAGCTGATTTCAAGTATAAAACTAAAGATATTGGCATTATTAAAGTCAAGGAAATCAAAGAGTTAAGTGCAAGAGACAAAGAAGATCTATTAGGAACGGCTGATTATATTATGAAATTTGAGAAAAATCCATTTAAGATCACCGAAACCTATTTTCTGAGTTACAGACAACCTGAATTACTTGATATCAAAGCCTATCAAGTAGAAGTTTCAAAATATGCTAAATTAGAATTTAAAAGAGAAATAGTTGAAATTTAACGAAATTTAATCATGATAATTTTAAGAAAAATCACTCCAGAAGATTTAGCAGATTATGAATATTGGAAACGACCTTCTCATGCCTATCATCAACTCAATGGTCCTTATTTTAAGAAAAAAACAGTCGAAGAATTTAACTTAGTTATTCAAGAAATACAAGCCAAATTTGATCAAGGAAATAGCGACCCTTTACCCCGAAAATGGATTATTTCTAATACAAAAAATGATTTAATCGGCGAAGTCAGTTGGTATTGGAAATCAGAAGAAACGCTTTGGTTGGAAATTGGTATTACTATCTTTAATGACAAATTCTGGAAAAAAGGTATCGGATATCAAGCTCTAGTTTTATTTATTAACCAAGTTTTTGAAGAAAAAACAGCAATCGTAAGAATAGGATTAACTACTTGGTCGGGAAATTTGGGCATGATTCGCCTAGCCGAAAAACTCGGAATGCAAAAAGAAGCTGAATATAGAAAAGCTCGAATAGTTGATGGAAAATATTATAACTCAATCAGTTACGGCATTTTAAGAGAAGAATGGAATACCTTTATTAATACGCAGAATCAAACAACACAAATCAATCATGGCTAGTACAAAATTAGACAATCCCGTTTGGCATTCCTTGAATGAAACGCATCAAAACTATGTTGTTAATTATAATGGCATTAGATTTTATCATCCAAATTATTGTCCTTTTGGCGGTTTTACTCATTTAAATGATACACTTCAAGGCATTCATCAATACGCAAGTTTAGCAGATAGTTTTTTTGTAGTTGGCGAAAAACCATTATTTACCGACCAGCAAATTTTAAAGAAAGACTTGATTTGTAATCAAATGGTTTTGGAAAAACCGATTAATATTGAGCCTAAAGAAAATATTATTGAGCTAATAACAGAAGAACAAAAAAACGATTTATTTCATTTAGTAACGCTAGTTCAGCCTGGATATTTCAAAAAGAAAACATCAGATTTAGGGCGGTATTTCGGTATTTATAAAAATAATATCCTAATTGCAGCGACAGGAGAAAGAATGAAAATGAATGATTTTACAGAAGTTAGTGCGGTCGTTACACATCCAAATCATACTCGAAAAGGATATGCCAAACAATTAATTACTCACACAACCAATCAAATATTTAATGAGAATAAAACGCCCTATTTACACGTCACATCAACCAATACGAATGCAATAAAACTATACGAAAAACTTGGTTTCTATACAAGAAGAAAGATCAGCTTTTGGCAATTCAAACAAAATTAACTACCTAATAATCAACGATATATAACTTTAATTAAAATCGTGGATGAATTTCAAAAGTACTAAAGCCACCACCTTTTTTAACTACTTTTATTTGAGTATCAATGCGTTCTTTCAGTTCCAAAACATGAGAAATCACACCGATTGTTTTGCCAGAAGATTGTAGATTATCTAATGTTTGAATGACTAAATCTAGGTTTTTTCCGTCTAATGTTCCGAAACCTTCATCAATGAATAAAGATTGAATATGAGCATTCCGACCTGCCAAATCAGACAGTCCCAACGCCAACGCCAAACTAACTAAAAAGCTTTCGCCTCCCGAAAGCGTCGTCATTGAACGCACACTATTTCCTTGATAATGATCCAAAATATTAAGCTGTAAAGCGTCTGTTTCACTTTTAATAATAAAATACCGATCATTCAATTTCTTGAGATGCAAGTTTGCAATACTCACTAATTTTCGGAGCGTCAAACTTTGGGCATAAACCCTAAATTTTTTCCCATCAGCCGAACCAATCATATCTTTCAATTTATCCCAACGCTGAAATTCTATCATTTGCTTATTGATAACTAATTGATGATCAGCAAATTGAATTTTATATTGCTCATTTTGAGCAAGTTTTTCCTTTAGACTTCCTAGAGTTTCCGCGTATTCTTTTTGTTGATTTGTTAATTGCAAATACTGTTCTTCCAATGTTTCAATTGGTATAGAAGTTAGTTTTTGCGCCGATAAAGTCTCTAGCTTTTTAGTTGCATCATCTAAAGATTGTTGTTTTTTAGTTCGTTTCGCAGTTAATTGATCTTTTGCATCTTGAATGCCTTCGGTCAAGTGTTTCGCCAAAATCGCCCTAGCCAATTCATGACGGTTTTCAAAACCCTGTTCTACTGCTTTTTCATTTAGAAAATGAGTAATTTGTTTCAATTCTGCTGCTTCCAGTTTCAATTGTTTCTGCTGTACTTTTTGTGTTTGTTCCTTCGCAATTAAGCTTTTTTCAGTCAATGACTGTCGCTCTTTAAATTGCTCAAAAATATTTTGTCGTTTTGCTAATTCCTTTCTAAAAGCAGCTCGCGACAATCTAGGATCTTTATCTCCAAATCGTTTTTGTCGTTTATCTCCAACCTCTCTCCATTCCTTATTGAGTATTTGCATACTCGTTGAATCATCCCCTAATGCGGCATAATTTTGTTGTAAACTATTGGTTAAAGCAGTCAATTTTGTTTCTGTTAATTCCAATAATTGACTATTTTTTTGAAACGCTTCTTTTTGAATTTGAAAGTTGTCCTTTCTAGTTGTTAATTCCGTTATATAATCCGATTTGATATTTAATTGAAAAGGGTTTAAAGCGGTTTGTATCGTTGTTGTAAGTTGCTCAATTTCTTGAATACTTATAACCTTTTCCTTTTGATAATCAATCAATTGCGCTTCAATATTTTGTAATTGTTCTTGCTTTGTAGCGATTTCAGCTAATTTATCTTTTTGGTTTAAAACCTGCTTATCATACTGTGATTTTATCTTGATAATTTGAACGTGTGTCTCTTCAAATTGCTGTAAAATATCGCTCGAAACAGCTATTTTTTCATGAAGAGTAGCTAAGTTATTACCGCTATTTCGAT
>CAKZLL010000507.1 GCA_937125475.1 uncultured Saprospiraceae bacterium
TTTTGTCATTTTTTTAACTTTATCTTTAAATCGAAAGATAAACTTTTTTAAGCAATGCGAAAAACTGAATTACACCCATGCCCCAAAACGCTGCGAACTTTGAAGAATATTTTTGTATCTTTGAAATCATCATTCACGAAAAATATCTATGTCTAATTTTGTAGTTTCAGCAAGAAAATACCGTCCGATGCGCTTCGATGAAGTCGTTGGGCAAGAACATATTTCACAGACTCTGAAAAATGCGTTTAAGAATAATCATTTGGCGCATGCTTTCTTGTTTTGTGGACCTCGCGGCGTTGGAAAAACAACAAGTGCGCGTATTCTTGCCAAAGTATTGAATTGCGAAAATGTTACAGAAGATTACGAACCTTGTAATCAATGTAACTCTTGCGAATCTTTTAATGGCAATGCTTCTTTTAATATTACAGAGTTAGATGCGGCTTCTAATAATAGTGTTGAACATATTCGAGCGTTGATTGAACAAGTTCGTTTTCAGCCACAAAAAGGACGGTTCAAGATTTATATCATAGATGAGGTTCATATGTTATCTCAACAGGCATTTAATGCATTTTTGAAAACACTAGAAGAACCACCGCCGTATGCAAAATTCATACTTGCAACAACGGAGAAACATAAAATTATCCCAACTATTCTTTCTCGATGCCAAATTTTCGATTTTAAACGGATTTCAATTCCTTCGATGGTTGGGCATTTACAGAATATTTGTAAGGAAGAAAATATTCAAGCTGAACCCGATGCGCTTCACATTATTGCTCAAAAGGCAGATGGTGCATTGAGGGATTCGCTATCTATTTTTGATAGAATAGTTAGTTTCTCTAATGATAAAATTACGTATTCGGATGTCATTGAAAATCTCAATGTACTGGATTATGATTACTATTTTAAATTGTTAGATGCCATGTTCTCGGAAGATGTATCATCCGTTTTACTGACTTTTGATAAAATTTTAAGAAAAGGTTTTGATCCAAGTGTCTTTATAAATGGTTTAGCGGAGCATATTCGCAATATTTTGGTAGGTAAGGATGCAAAGACGTTAGAGTTACTCGAAGTAGGTGAAGCACTCAAAAATCAATATACGCAGCAAGCGAGAATTGCTCCAATGTCATTTTTATTGGCAGCTTTAAATATTGGTAATGACTGTGATATTAATTACAAAATGGCTCGCAACAAGCGATTGCATGTAGAAATGGCATTAATTAAAATGACTTATCTCAGTCGTGCAACCAAAGCAGTTACTCAACATGTTGTAGTAAGTAGTGGAGCAGTTGAAAAGAAGATTGAGCCAATTAAAACTGAAAAAACTGCCAGCCCGACTATTCAGACTAAACCAGCTCCAACACCTGAGCCTGTAAACAATCCGCCTAAAGCTGTTCCAACTCCTACTATTCAATCAAAAGTACAATTATCTAATAATGAGACGGTTAAACTAAAGGCTTTTTCGATAGAAGCGATGGAAGCGGAAGTAGCTAAAGAGGAACAAAAAGAAGCAATAACTGAAAAATTAGCTTTTACACAAGAAAATTTAACTACTCTTTGGAATGAATTTACAGAAACGTTAGAATTACAATCTGCGAAATCCATTTTTAAGACAGCGAAATATGTTTTAGAAGCACCTAATATTAAAATAAAAGTATCGACCTCTTTCGCTCAAAGCACGATGCAACAAGTAAAGGAATTTTTACCCTTTTTGAAAGAGCGTTTTAGTAGGAAAGAAATATTTTTTAAATTTGAAGTAGATGCAGGGGCAATTAAGGTTGAAAAACCTAAAATTACAAAGCCAACAAAACCTGGAGATATTTATCGAGTGATGCAAGGACAAAATCCTTTGATTAGAGATTTGATTTTAAAATTCTCACTCAAACCAGAACAACGATAATTGAAAGTCGAGAGTTGAAAATGGAAAATGCCTAGATTCGCGTGTTTTTTCATACGCAAATCTAGGCATTTTTAATTCTCAACTTTCAATTCTCCATTAAAAGTTATTTGGACAGCCATTTGATCGTCCGTTTCTTCTTCTGAAACCAACTAAGCCATTATCCATAAAATTATAAGACGCTGTTATCGTCAAGAAAGTATAAAAATCATTGGTTGTAGGATTTCCTCTTCGTGTTCCTGTCGGCACAACAACAGGCTCAGAACCTAAGTATTCCCCCATTCTATTTGCTAGATTAGCTGCTAATTCACCATTGCCTGCAATCAACTCTGGACGTGAAACATAAGTTCCACTAGCATCATCTAAATAATCAGTAAAAGTAGCACGAACGCCCCAATCTAATCCGATATTCCAAAGGTCATTGACTGCGAATTTCACACCAATACCTACAGGAATAGCTAAACTAACTCGGCTATATTTCGCGGCAAAACCATCCATTCCCTGTCCTTCTGTTCCTAAAGGTTGTAAGGGAACCCATTCATTATTGTATTCTGCTTTAGGATTAAAATAAAAAGCAGAAACACCCGCGAATAAATAAGGAGTGAATATTTTTCGTAGATTATAAGGATCAAAACCAAAGATATTCCACTCTGCCATTGCCCCAACTTCTACAATATCCGTTCTAAAGGATAGATTATGAAGCAAGAATTGGTCTGAATATTCATAATCAGTATCAGTGTTAGCCATATCGTAAGCCACACGAGCCCAACCGCCACTAAATCGAAATGAGAGTTCGTCTCTCATATTATATCTTAAAAAACCTCCGATTGTCGGTTGTAAATCTTGATAAGGAATCGCTCTAGTACTCATATCTCCATTATAGTAAGATATTCCACCATAAAAGCCTCCTTCCCAAAACTGCGCACTAGACAAAAACGGAAAACTAAGCAAAGTGATTGCTAACAAAAATTTCTTCATTTTTCACATTTTTAGAATTAAATAAATAGGTATATTAGGTAAAAGAGGCAAACATATGTTTCGATTTTATATAAAAACGGCAATACGTTTAATTATTGCCGTTTTTTATTATTAAAAGTTATTCGGGCAACCATATCCACGACTTCCAAAACCATTCAAGAAGTTGTAAGTCATTGTAAATCCTGTGAATAAATATCGGTCATTTTGAGTTGCATTTCCTCGTGAAGTGCCAGCAGCATTTACAGGATCTACATTAGGATAAAGCTCTGAAGTTCTATTCGCTAGATTAGCACTTGTTTCGCCATAAGCAGCGATTAATTCATCTCTATCTACATAAGTAGAAGAAACATCATCAATATAATCAGTGAAAGTGAAGCGATAAGCCATTTCAAAACTAACGTTCCAAGACTCAGTTAAAGAAAATTTAACTCCTGCCCCCAAAGGAATAGCAAATTCAGTTAAACTATAAGGTGTTGGACGATTAGGTAAGCCTTGACCTTCCGTTCTTAATGGTTGAAGTTGGTACGTTTGTCCTTCATAATCTGTTTGTGGATTGAATCTAAAAAAGGCAATTCCAGCAAAGACATAAGGCGAAAATATTCTATCATAAGGATTATATCCTAGTATATTAAATTCTGGTATAATAGCAAATTCAGCAATAGGTGAACGAAAGTCTAAATTTCTATCTCTAATTCTTTCATCATCATTCAATGCGTCATCTCCAGTTAATTGTCCTCCTAAAAGACTAGCTCTAATAGCTACATAGTCATTTAGGTTATATTTTGCAACAATACCATAACCAAAATTTAGTCCTTCTGTATTCAAGTTGTCTGGATCTAAATCTCCATAATAAGAGCTGGTACCTAAAAAAACACCACCTTCAAGGTATTGAGCAGATGAAGTAAATGGTAATAGTGCTATAAAAAATAAGATTTTAATGTATTTCATGATTGACAGTCAATTTTTAATTGATTAGCTTGTTGATTTTCTAATGTATTCGTTTCTTAACGTATCAAAATTTCAAAAATTATACGTTATATATAGATATACGAAAAAAAAGCTTTTTGGGTTAGTTTTAAATGAATTAATTAATTTTTTTTTTAAATATGAATGCTGGGTGACTGTTTTTTAGACTAAATATTATTTCCTAGACTACAAATATTTTGGATTTAACAGAAGCATTAGCTCTGATACAATTTGTAGTAAAAGACATAAATAATACATTATAGGAGTGCTTTCATTGTGTTTTTGTGCCGCAGCTACACTCCTAAAACCCTATTTTACGCAATATCTACCAATAGATTCAGAGCTAATGTTCTTGTTAAACTTATTCATAGAATAATACTTTTTCTTAAATTGATAATATTCGGTTTGAAGTCGTCTGGCCAGTTATTATTAATTTTCGCTAAAAAAAGATTTGAAAAATATAAGAAATTGAAATCTAACAAAAATTGTCAAAGAACCATTTTTTCTTTCAAAAACATAACTTTACAATTGTATTAAATCTAATACAAAAAAATTCTCAATTATCAAAATAACATATTTCTAATTAAAATTTAAATCAACATTCTTTAATATACAAAATATTCTATTCATCTGTTTATCAGTTAGATACGAAAACAAAAACGACAATATCAGTATTTCTAATGGTTAGATAAGAAAAAAGAATAAGCAGATTGGCTATATCTTACTTATTTTAGCAAAAAAAAAGAATAATATGGAAAATAATACTTCAAATGGAACGGGCAAATGCCCATTTAGTGGCAGTGTTTTAAAACAAAATGCTAGCAGCGGAACAAAAAACCGTGATTGGTGGCCAAATCAATTGAATTTAAGCATTTTACGTCAACATTCTTCTTTGTCTAATCCAATGGACAAAGATTTCAATTATGCTGAGGCATTCAAATCACTTGATTTAGCGGCAGTAAAAGAAGAGCTTGTCGCTTTGATGACCGACTCACAAGATTGGTGGCCAGCAGATTATGGTCATTATGGGCCTTTTTTCGTTCGTATGGCATGGCATAGTGCAGGTACTTATCGTATCGCTGACGGTCGTGGAGGTGCTGGTTCGGGTAGTCAGCGTTTTGCGCCATTGAATAGTTGGCCAGATAACGCTAACTTGGACAAAGCGCGTTTGTTATTATGGCCAATCAAACAAAAATACGGTAGAAAAATATCTTGGGCGGATTTAATGATCCTTGCAGGTAACTGTGCATTAGAATCAATGGGCTTTGAAACCTTTGGTTTTGGTGGTGGTCGCGAAGATATTTGGGAACCAGAAGAAGATATTTATTGGGGTTCTGAGGGAGAATGGTTAGCGGATAAGCGCTATACTGGTGATCGTGATCTAGAAAATCCACTTGGAGCAGTTCAAATGGGTTTGATTTATGTCAATCCAGAAGGACCAAACGGAAATCCTGATCCAATTGCTTCGGCTCGTGATATTAGAGAAACATTCGGTCGTATGGCTATGAATGACGAAGAAACTGTCGCGCTTATCGCTGGTGGTCATACTTTCGGTAAAACGCACGGAGCAGCTGATCCTGATCAATATGTAGGCGCAGAACCTGCTGCTGCATCAATTGCAGAACAGAGTTTGGGTTGGAGTAATAAATTTGGTACGGGTAGTGGAGAGGATACTATTACAAGTGGACTTGAAGGTGCTTGGACGACAACACCTACCCAATGGAGCAATAATTTCTTTGACAATTTATTCGGTTTTGAGTGGGAATTAACCAAAAGTCCTGCTGGTGCACAACAATGGACACCTAAAGGTGGTGCTGGTGCAGGAACTGTTCCTGATGCTCACAATGCAGCAAAATCTCATGCTCCAATGATGTTAACTACGGATTTGGCGTTACGTTTTGATCCTTCTTATGGCAAAATTTCAAAACGTTTTCATGAAAACCCTGAGCAATTTGCAGATGCATTCGCTCGTGCTTGGTATAAATTGACGCATCGTGATATGGGGCCAATCAATCGTTATTTGGGATCAGAAGTTCCAAGTGAAACATTGATTTGGCAAGATCCTGTTCCTGCTGCTGGTGAAACAATCAATGATGAAGACGTTGCAACATTAAAAGGTCAGATATTAGCGGCTGGATTATCAGTTTCTCAATTGGTATCTACGGCTTGGGCTTCTGCTTCAACTTTCCGTAATTCTGACAAACGCGGTGGTGCTAATGGTGCTCGTGTTCAGTTAGCTCCTCAAAAATACTGGCAAGCTAACAATCCTACTCAATTATCAACAGTATTAGGCTCGCTTGAAGCGATCCAAAAAGGATTTGGTAAAGCGGTTTCAATGGCTGATTTGATTGTTTTAGGTGGTTGTGCAGGTATTGAACAAGCCGCTAAAAGTGCTGGTCATGATGTAACGGTTCCTTTCACGGCTGGTCGTACTGATGCCACTCAAGAGCAGACAGATGTAGCTTCATTCGCTGTTTTAGAGCCTGCTGCTGACGGTTTCCGTAATTATATGAAAGCTAAATATAGCGTATCTGCGGAAGAAATGTTAGTGGACAAAGCTCAATTAATGACATTGACTACACCTGAAATGACGGCTTTAGTTGGTGGAATGCGTGTTCTTAATACGAATTTTGACGGATCTCAACACGGTGTTTTCACAGATCGCCCAGGTACATTAACCAATGATTTCTTTGTAAATTTATTGGATTTAGGAACTAAATGGGGCGCAACATCAGCAGATGATAGCGTTTTTGAAGGTCGTGATCGCAGAACTGGCAAAATCAAATGGACAGGTACTCGTGTTGATTTGATTTTTGGTTCAAATTCAGAATTGCGTGCTATCGCTGAGGTTTATGGCTGTGTAGATGGTCAAGCTCAATTTGTGAATGATTTTGTCGCAGTTTGGGATAAAGTGATGAACTTGGATCGTTTTGATTTGGCTTAATTCACTACTATAATATATTAAAATAGGTTGTATCTCAAGTTAAATATTTGACTTGAGATACAACCTATTTTTATGTGGAGAATACGGGAGTCGAACCCGTGACCTCTTGACTGCCAGTCAAACGCTCTAGCCAACTGAGCTAATTCCCCATTGTTATTATATTCAAAGTAAAAGTTTTTTTTGAAAAATAGTTCCATTTTTGAA
Organism: uncultured Saprospiraceae bacterium; assembly: GCA_937125475.1. Taxonomy (GTDB): domain Bacteria; phylum Bacteroidota; class Bacteroidia; order Chitinophagales; family Saprospiraceae; genus CAKZLL01. Next base: position 6,987 of record CAKZLL010000507.1, read on the forward strand.
AATATTGGTCATATCCAATAAAAAAGCAGCTACTAAAAATTAGTAACTGCTTTTCATTTATACATTTCTTAATCGAAATGATCTATCTGTAACGCTCAGACATACTTGCGTATTCTTTGTCTAAGTTCAAACGTTCATACTCTTTTTTGTCTGCAACATAAAGTCTGTTGTACTGACGATTTCCTGTTCCTGCTGGAATTTTCTTACCAACAATAACATTTTCTTTCAAGCCTTTCAAGAAATCTTGACGTGCACCAATCGCAGCTGTACTCAATACTTTAGTCGTTTCCTGGAAAGAAGCCGCTGAAATCCAACTCTTCGTACCCAATGACGCTTTGGTAATACCTTGTAATAGTGGGAAAGAAGTTGCAGGAACAGCATCACGATACTGAACAGGCTTCTTATCACTACGTCTAAGTAATGAGTTTTCTTCACGGATCTGACGAAGTGTTACAATCTGACCTGCATTTAGATTAGTTGCTTCACCTACTTCTGTAATGAATTTTTTGTCGTAGATATCATCGTTTTCTTCAAAGAAATCTAAACGATCAACCGCTTCGCCTTCTAAGAAACGAGTATCTCCCGGATCTTCGATTTGAACACGCTTCATCATTTGACGTACAATTACCTCTAAGTGTTTGTCATTAATACCCACACCCTGAGAACGGTAAACCTCTTGTACTCCATTCACTAAATACTGCTGTACCGCAAATGGTCCTTTGATATTTAAGATATCCTTAGGTGCAATTGCTCCATCAGAAATACGCATACCTGCTCTTACAAAGTCTCCTTCCTGCAATAAAATATGCTTAGAAAGACCAACTAAGTATTTACGACGTTGCTCATCTTTTGATGTAACGATTACCTCACGATTACCACGCTTAATTTTACCAAAACTAACGACACCGTCAATCTCAGAAACAACCGCAGGGTTAGAAGGATTACGCGCTTCAAATAATTCAGTTACACGTGGTAAACCACCCGTAATATCCTGAATTTTACCTAGTTTACGAGGAATTTTAACAACCTGTGCACCAGATTTAACTGCTTGTCCTTCTTCTACATTAACGTGAGCTCCTACTGGTAAGTTATAAGAACGTAATGTTTCACCATCCGTATCTAATACCTTAATAATTGGAATTTTACGCTTGTTTTTAGATTCAATAATAACCTTCTCACGATATCCTGTTTGTTCATCAGATTCTTCGCGATAAGTTATACCTTCCTCTAAAGATTCAAATTCGATAATACCAGAAAACTCTGAAATAATTACCGCATTATATGGATCCCATTCACAAATCTTATCTCCTTTCTTAATTTTTGCACCATCTTTAACGAAAAGTACAGAACCATAAGGAATAAAATTAGTAGCTAGAATTTTTTGTTTATTCGATCTATCAACAATTTTGATTTCCGCTGCACGAGAAAGAATAACTTCTTTTTCAGAACCATCTTCACCAGTACTAACCGTCGTACGTACACCATCAAACTCTAAAATACCATCAAATTTGGCTTCAAATGAGTTTTCTTGCGCTGTACCCGATACCGTACCCCCCACGTGAAACGTACGAAGTGTCAACTGTGTACCTGGCTCACCAATAGATTGAGCTGCAATAATACCAACTGCATCACCAATCTCCGTCAAGCGATTACTTGCCATGTTTTTACCATAGCATTTTTGACAAACTCCTTGTTTAGCTTCACAAGTCAATACAGAACGAATTTCTACAGTCTCAACACCTGCTGCTTCGATTTTTTCTGCATAATCAACAGAAATATAATCGTCCGCAGGCATAATAACTTCCCCTGTTGTAGGTGAAACAATTTCCTGTAAATTGAAACGTCCTAAAATACGTTCTCCAAGTTCTTGAATGACTTTATCATTCTCCTTCAAAGCAGTTGTTTCTATTCCTCTTAATGTGCCACAATCTTCTTCATTGATAACTACATCTTGAGCAACATCCACCAAACGACGTGTCAAATAACCCGCATCTGCTGTTTTCAAAGCTGTATCCGCCAAACCTTTACGCGCACCGTGCGTAGAGATAAAGTAATCTAATACGGATAATCCACCTCGGAAGTTAGAAAGAATTGGATTTTCAATAATCGCACCTCCAGTATCACCAGATTTACGAGGTTTTGCCATCAATCCACGTAATCCACACAACTGCTTAATCTGTTGTTTAGATCCACGCGCACCAGAGTGCAACATCATGTAAACCGAGTTAAAACCTTGTTTGTGCTCAGCCAACTCTTTCATTAATGTATCAGTAATATGATTATCGGCAGTTGTCCACTTATCAATGATCTGATTGTATCGCTCATTGTTCGTGATGAATCCCATGTTGTAGTTTTCCCAAACTTCATCCACTTCTTCACGTGCTTTCACCAATTCTGATGCTCTAACAGAAGGCGTAATTAAATCCCCTAAGTTAAAGGATAAACCACCTTTATATGCCCAATAAAACCCTAGATCTTTAACATCATCTAAGAATTTCGTTGTTACTTCTTGATTTGTTCTTTCCAAAACATTGGCAATGACCGTACGAATATGTTTTTTCGTTAATAAGTCATTCAAAAATCCAACTTCCTTAGGAACAGTTTGATTGAAAATTACTCGACCAGCAGTTGTTTCAATACGTCTGACTTCAAGTTCTTCCGTTTCTTTATTGAAAACTGGAACACGAACTTTAATCCAACTGTGCATATCCACTACACGCTCATTAAAAGCAATAATCACTTCTTCAGCAGAATAAAAACGTCTGCCTTCCCCTTTCATTGTACGAGCTGCATCTGTACGACGACCTTTCGTAATATAGTATAATCCTAGTACCATATCCTGTGATGGATTGGTAATCGGAGTACCACTTTGAGGATTTAACATGTTATGTGCAGAAAGCATCAAAACTTGTGCTTCCAATATTGCCGCATGGCTCAAAGGAACATGAACCGCCATCTGATCACCATCAAAATCGGCATTAAAACCACTACATACTAATGGATGTAGTTGAATTGCCTTACCTTCAATCAACTTAGGTTGAAAAGATTGTATAGAAAGACGGTGAAGCGTTGGCGCACGGTTAAGCATAATTGGGTGTCCTTTCAAAATATTTTCAAGGATTTCCCAAATTATTTGGTCTTTTCTATCAACTAATTTCTTAGCTGATTTAACCGTTTTAACGATGCCACGTTCGATTAATTTTCTAATGACAAATGGCTTGAATAACTCTGCTGCCATTCCTTTTGGCAAACCACACTCGTGTAGTTTTAAAGTTGGTCCAACCACAATTACAGAACGACCAGAATAATCAACACGTTTACCCAATAAGTTTTGACGGAAACGACCTTGCTTACCTTTAAGAATATCACTCAAAGATTTTAATGCACGACCACCTTCTGCTTTAACTGCATTAGATTTACGAGAGTTATCAAATAATGAATCGACTGCCTCTTGAAGCATTCTTTTCTCATTACGAAGAATTACTTCTGGTGCTTTTATTTCTAACAATCGCTTCAAACGATTGTTACGAATAATTACACGACGATACAAGTCATTCAAATCAGAACTTGCAAAACGACCACCATCTAATGGTACTAACGGACGCAATTCTGGTGGAATAACTGGCAAAAATTGAATAACAGCCCATTCAGGTCTGTTTTCAACACGCAATTGACCATCACGGAATGCCTCTACAACACGCAAACGCTTTAACGCTTCCGATTTACGTTGCTGAGAAGTTTCATTAGCCGCTTGATGACGCAATGCATAAGATAATTTGTCCAAATCCAAACGCCCTAACAAATCACGGACAGATTCCGCGCCCATTTTGGCAATGAATTTATTTGGATCAGTATCATCTAATTGCTGATTATCTTTTGGCAAAGTATCAAGAATCTCTAAAAACTCTTCCTCGGTTAGTAAATCCATTTTACTAACACCATCATTTTCCTTAATACCTGGCTGGATAACAACGTATCTCTCGTAATATATGATTGTTTCTAATTTCTTAGAAGAAAGTCCTAACATGTAGCCGATCTTATTTGGTAATGATTTAAAGAACCAAATATGAACAACAGGAACTACCAATTTGATATGCCCCATACGCTCGCGGCGTACTTTTTTCTCCGTTACTTCGACCCCACAACGATCACATACAATTCCTTTGTAACGAATTCTTTTATATTTTCCACAATAGCATTCATAATCCTTTACTGGACCAAAAATACGCTCACAGAAAAGACCATCGCGTTCTGGCTTATAAGAACGATAATTAATCGTTTCAGGTTTTAATACCTCCCCATAAGAACGCTCTAGTATATCGTCTGGCGATGCTAGACTAATAGTAATACTACTAAAATTTGAGTCTAATTTCGCGTTACTCTTTTTAAATGGCATAAAATCAGGAATTATTTTATTAATTGATAATGGATAATTAATAATTGATACTGATCCAAAATTTTCATTTTAAATCAGTATCAATTTCTAATTATATTAGTCAAATTTTACTTCAAGTGCCAAGCCTCTCAACTCATGAACCAATACGTTGAATGATTCAGGAATGCCTGGAGTAGGAAGATTATCACCTTTTACAATCGCTTCATAAGCTTTTGCACGTCCGTTGATATCATCCGATTTGATAGTTAAAAGCTCACGCAAGATATTAGATGCACCGAATGCCTCTAATGCCCAAACCTCCATCTCACCAAAACGCTGACCACCAAACTGTGCTTTACCACCTAATGGCTGCTGTGTAATCAATGAATAAGGTCCGATTGAACGAGCGTGCATTTTATCGTCGATCATGTGTGATAATTTCAACATGTAAATTACACCGACCGTTGCAGGCTGATGGAAACGATCTCCCGTTTCACCATCATATAAATATGTTTGACCATAAGATGGTAAACCTGCTTTTTGAATATAATGCTCAACTTCGCCATCATGCGCTCCATCAAAAATAGGAGTTGCGAACTTCATTCCTAATTTTTTACCTGCCCAACCTAAAACAGTTTCAAAAATCTGTCCTAAGTTCATACGAGAAGGTACACCTAATGGATTAAGAATGATATCAACTGCGGTTCCGTCTTCCAAATAAGGCATATCTTCTAAGCGTACAATACGCGCAACAATACCTTTATTACCGTGACGACCTGCCAATTTATCCCCTACTTTCAGTTTACGTTTTTTAGCTAAATATACTTTAGCCAATTTCAATACACCTGCTGGTAATTCATCACCAATGCTGATATTGAATTTTTCACGTTTGTGTCTTCCTATTTCTTCATTGACTTTCAGGCTATAGTTATGTAACAACCTTTTGATAAGGCCATTCAAATGGTCATTATCTGTCCAACCAGAGTAATCAATTGAGATAAAATCTAACTCTCTCAATACTTGAGAATTAAACTTCACACCTTTTGGTAAAAGCATTTCATTATAAATACTTCTTACTCCATTAGAAATTGAACCATCTAATAATAGCATCAATTTGTCAATCAAGATATGTTTCAACTCTAACAATGCTCTGTTATGCTCATCGTCAAGTTTAAGTAACAATTCTTTTTCGCGAGTTTTTTGCGCTCTATCTTTCTTAGCTCTAGCAAAAAGGCGTTTATTAATAATAATACCTCTTGTACTTGGTGAAGCTTTCAAAGATGCATCTTTTACATCTCCAGCTTTATCACCAAAGATTGCACGCAATAACTTTTCTTCTGGTGTTGGATCCGTTTCACCTTTTGGTGTAATTTTTCCAATAATAATATCACCTTCCTTGATTCTTGCACCAATTCTGATAATACCATTTTCATCCAAATCTTTGGTCGCATCTTCACTAACGTTAGGAATATCATTAGTTAATTCCTCCTCTCCTAGTTTAGTATCACGAACATCCAACTCAAAATGCTCAATATGTAATGATGTAAATACATCCTCACGAACTACACGTTCAGAAAGTACAATTGCATCCTCAAAGTTATACCCTTTCCAAGGCATAAATGAAACTAATAGATTTTGACCTAAAGCCAACTCTCCATCTTGTGTTGCATAACCTTGACATAAAATATCGCCTTTCTTTACTCTAGCACCTTTACGAACAATCGGCTTCAAGTTCACACAAGTACCCTGATTTGTTCTTCTAAACTTAATTAGTTCATATCTTTTACGACCATCTTCAAATGAAACTAATTCATCATCACGATTACGGTCATATCTAATAATAATTTCGTTGGCATCAACATATTCAACGGTTCCTGGTCCTTCTGCATTGATTAACATGCGGCAATCTTTTGCCACTTGTGCTTCAATACCTGTTCCAATAATTGGAGACTGAGGACGAATAGTTGGTACAGCCTGACGCTGCATATTAGATCCCATCAAAGCACGGTTTGCATCATTATGTTCCAAGAAAGGAATCAAACTTGCAGAAACCCCAACAATCTGATTAGGAGCAACATCCATGTATTCTACCTTATCAGATCCATAAACAGGGAATTCACCATGTTCACGACATTTGATACGATCATCTTCTACAAACGCACCTTCTTCAGTCAATTCCGAGTTAGCCTGTGCAACTACCTTGTAATCCTCTCCTTCTGCTGAAAGATATTGAGGCGTTTCATCTAATTGAACAATACCTTCATCTACTCGTCTATATGGTGTTTCCAAAAAGCCCATTTTATTGACTTTCGAATGCACACACAAAGTAGAAATCAAACCAATATTTGGTCCCTCTGGTGTTTCAATCGTACAAAGACGACCGTAGTGAGAATAGTGAACATCACGTACCTCAAAACCTGCACGCTCTCTCGACAAACCACCAGGTCCTAGCGCAGAAATACGACGTTTGTGCGTAATTTCCGATAAAGGATTGGTCTGATCTGCGAACTGTGACAACTGACTTGTACCAAAAAATGAGTTAATAACAGAAGAAAGCGTTCTCGCATTGATCAAATCAATAGGCGTGAATACTTCATTATCTCTTACGTTCATTCTTTCGCGAATAGTCCGTGCCATACGTGCTAAACCTACTCCAAATTGAGAATATAATTGCTCTCCAACCGTACGAACACGACGATTACTTAAATGATCAATATCATCTATTTCCGCGTGCTGATTCATCAATTTAACTAAATACTTAACGATCTCAATGATGTCCTCTTTAGTTAAAACTAATGTCTCTTTACTTGTTGTTAAATTCAACTTACGGTTGATCTTATATCGACCAACTTCACCCAAATTATACCTCTTATCAGAGAAGAATAATTTATCAATAATACCGCGTGCTGTGTCCTCATCTGGTGGATCAGTACCTCTTAGCTGACGGTAAATATGTTGAACCGCTTCTAATTCAGAACTAGAAGGGTCTTTTTGCAATGTATTGTAAATAACAGAAAAATCCTCATCAACATCTTCTTTTTGTAAGATGACGTTTTCGACTTCTGTACCTAGAATCTCTTCAATATTATCTTCATCTAAGATAATATCACGTTCTAGGATAATTTCATTTCTTTCTATTGTTACTACCTCTCCTGTATCTTCATCTACAAAATCTTCTGTCCAACTACGTAGAAC
>CAKZLL010000508.1 GCA_937125475.1 uncultured Saprospiraceae bacterium
AGAATTGCAACCACAATTCCAAACGTAGAAGACATGTGTTGGCTGTCTGATGGAACCATTTTGATGGGAAAAGGGAAAGCACTATACCGTTTAAATCCTACATTAAATTCTGGCTGGAAAGCAACGGAATTAGAAAGCAAAGGAAAAGGCGATTGGAAATATGGACGAATGGAAATCCGTGCTAAATTGCCTTCAGGAAGAGGTACATGGCCAGCGATTTGGATGATGCCTTCAGAAAATACTTATGGTAATTGGCCGCGAAGTGGCGAAATAGACATTATGGAACACGTCGGTCATGATCCGCATAAAGTTTTCGGAACAGTTCATACAGGCGCATACAATCATGGAATAGGCACGCACAAAGGAGGAGAAAGGGTACAAAAAGATGCAGAAAACGTTTTTCATGTTTATAAAGTAGAATGGACTGTTGATCAAATTGATTTTTATGTAGATGATCAAGCGTATTTTTCTTTCCGAAATGAACAAGCAACTTCCGAAGAATGGCCATTCGATCAAAAATTTTATATGATCCTAAATCTAGCAATTGGAGGAAGTTGGGGCGGAATAAAAGGAGTGGATGACACTATTTTTCCACAGCGAATGGAAGTGGATTACGTAAGAGTTTATCAATAAAATTAGTTAGAATTATCTCTACAAACGGTCTAGTAGCCAATAAATTAGACCGTTTGTAATAATTCTTAACGATTCATCATATGGACAGAAGCACGTTCAAAATAAGTCATCATATGAGTCCTTACTTCGTCAGTCAATTCAATTTGAGCCATTGCATCAGTAATATGCTTCATCCAATGTTCTCGCGCTTTCATATCTACAGCGTAAGGAAAATGCCGCATTCTCAACCTCGGATGACCGCGCTGATCAGAATAAGTAGTTGGTCCACCAAAAACTTGAACCAAAAATAAAGCAAAACGTTCCTCTGCTGGCGCAAGATTTTTTGGATACATGGCACGTAATAATTCATCCTCTTCAATTCCTTTATAAAAAAGACGGGCAATTTTTAAAATTTTCTCCTCACCTATAGTATTATATATGTTAGTCATATTATATTTGCGTTTAATATGAAAAAATTAAATAAGATGTTAAATATCTGTGTAAAATTAGGAAGATAATTGTTATATCTAGTCTATTATTTCTATTTTCTGCTTATATTTGATTAGAAAGAATAATAAAATTCAGCCCTTAACAAAACTCTACTTACTCTTAAAATAATTTTTCTCAAAAGTTAAGAACTTAATATAATATGCCTTTTAGCGGCACAGGACAATCAGCAAATTCAGGAATATTCAATATTCCATCAAAACTCTATGGACGAAATGGAGAGCTAGATAATATGTATCAAGCTTTTCAAAGAGCCATTAGAGGCAGTAATGAAATTGTATTTGTAACTGGAAATGCGGGGGTAGGGAAATCTGCTTTAATAAGTGAATTTGAGCAAAAAATTGAAGGAGAGGAAGGAATCGATTGTTTAGTAGCAATGGGAAAATGTGATAAACTTCAACGGAATATTCCCTATTTTCCAATTATTAAAGCTTTCAATGAAATCCTAGATGAAATTCTTAGAAATTCCTCCAAAATTGAATTATTGATTTGGGAAAAATCCCTAAAAAAAGCCCTTGGAGGAGTAGGAAGGGTATTAACTGATCTTATTCCAAGTTTAGAAAAATTAATAGGCAGCCAGCCCAATTTACCGATTGTTACAGGAACAGAAGCAATCAATCGTTTTAACTATGCTTTTCAGCAATTTGTTTCCACTATTGCCACTAAAAATCGACCACTTATTCTAGTTATTGATGACTTGCAATGGGCGGATAAAGCTTCTTTGTCGCTTGTGAAATCTATGGCAATAAGTAAAGAGGTCAAGTTTTTTATGTTGCAAGGTACTTATTTAGAAAATGAAGGAAACGCGAATCCTGTTTTAATGGAAACGATTGAGAGTATTCGAAATCTTTCGATGAAAACGGGTATTCGGAAAGTATATACTCTTAATATTCATAACCTGCAACTGCATGATATTCAGAGTTTAGTAGCCGAAACGTTAAAGGTTGAATATGAAAATGTTAAGGAATTATCGGCTCTGATTTATCAAAAAACCTACGGAAATCCATTTTTTGCTCGTCAATTATTCCGCAAGTTATATAATGATGGCTATATTAGTTTTGATACCTATCGTTATATTTGGTATTGGGATATTAAAGAAATACAGAAAGTTAATATCACTGAAAATGTGGTAGACTTAATGGTCGAAAAACTTAAAAAACTACCTTCTAGTACTTTACTTATTTTAAAAATTGCTTCTTGCCTTGGGAGAGATTTTGACTTAATTACGCTTCAAAATATTAATCAACGTATTCAAACAGATACTTACGATACGGCTTTTAATGCGACACTAAAACATTTGCGGAAAGCAAAAGAAGAAGGTTTAATCATTCAAGAACGCGATCAATATCAGTTTGCACATGGGAGAATTCATCATGAAATCGTTGGATTTAATAATCAAATTTTTCAACGAAAAGTCCATTTACATATTGGAAGGTTATTATTTAATCGACTAAAAAAAGAAGAAAACACAATCAATATTCTTGATGTAGGAAGAAAGCTACCAGCGGATATTGTTTTTAAAATACTAAATCATTGGAATAAAGGTATTCGTTTTATTGATAGTAAAATTGAAAAAAGCGAATTAGCTGCTTTAAATTTAATAGCAGGAAAAAAAGCCATTAGTTCAGGAGCATTTGATGCGGCTTTTCGTTATTTCAAAACGGGAGTTGATTTGTTGTATGAAGATAGTTGGAGAAGAGATTATAAATTGACGCTTCATTTGTATTCTAATTTGATGGATGCGGCGTTTTTGAATGGTCATTTTGATGAATTGAATAAATATTTTAAAATTATAAAAACAAACATCACCCAGCCTACGGATGCTGTGGCAGCCTATGAAGTGATGATTCAAATGTATAGCGCACAAGAGCAATTAGATGTTGCAGTTAATCACGCGATTCAATTTTCAAGAAAAATCGGTATTCGTTTTCCTAAGAAAGCAACAAAAATTAGAGGCTTATTATCGGTCATCAAAATGCAAGGATTGATGTTCCGCAAAAAAATTGAGGATTTATTAGAATTACCTGATATGACGGATAAACGTGCTTATGCGTTTATGCGAATCTGTAAAGCTGCTGGACCTGCTTTATATCTTGGTGGCAATCCTTATTTGCCATTATTTTTCTGGGCATCACTCAAGAACACGATAAAATACGGCAATTCTCCTTATGCGATTTTTTGTTATGGCGGTTTTGGTATGATTAATAGTATTATTTTGAAAAAATATGCTAGAGGTTACGAGTATCAAGTATTGAATAGTCAAATTTATGAGAAATATCAAATAGCCAATTTATTGCCTTTTGCTGGATTGGTGAATAATACTTTTTTAATTCATCCTAAAAAGCATTTGAGAGAATCTATTGATCCTACAAAAAAGGCTTATCAGGTTGGTTTAGAATCGGGAAGTATTGAATTTACGGCTTATGTAGGATTTACAAATGCTTATTTTTCGTTTTTTATCGGAGAGCCTTTATCAGAGGTGATGACGATAATGGAAAAATATATCAATGAAATGGGCGCGTTTCAGCAGGTTTTAGCAACGCATCGGATGAAGATTTATCAACAGACTTTTTATAATCTGTTAAATGAAACTGATCAACCTCATATTTTAAAAGGGGAAGTCTATGATGAAGATGCGATGTTGCCAAAAGAACTTGAAAAAAGTACACCTGTTATTAGATGTAATTTATTAACTAATAAGTTGATTTTAGCCTATTTATTTGGAAAAAATGAAATGGCTTATCAGTATGCATGTGAAGCAGAAGAGCTATCTTTTACAGCTAGAGGTTCTTATATGTTGAGGATGTATTATTTTTACAGTACGCTGACTTATATCCGAATGTTCGACAAAAAAACAGTTCATTTAGATATAAAATATCCTAAACTCAAACGTAAAATAGTCAAACAAATTAGTATGCTTCGTAAATGGAGCGATGCAGGACATGAGAATTTTTTGCATAAATATAAATTTGCGGAAGCAGAATGGAGTAGGGTAGAAGGGAAAGAAAGCGAAACAGTGAAATTATATCGAGACGCTTTAATCTTGGCAGAAAAAGAAAATTTTGTCAATGAAGTGGCTATGATTAGTGAAACAGCGGGCGTGTTTTTTTATAAAAGAGGCGATATGGAGAAGGCAAAAGCGTATTTAAATAAAGCGGTTAGGTCTTATCAAGAGTGGGAAGCGCACGCTAAAGTTTTGGATATTAAATTATTATACAAAGATATTTTTATTTAATCACTCAAAATACACAATCAAAAATTATGTTAGCAAAGGTTTTTTTAGCTTTATGTCAAATCCCTGTCTTTAGAAGGTTGGTTTGGAAACCCATTTATAATTATCTCGCCAAAATGGAATTGCGTGATTGGAGTTTTATGAATTATGGATACGAACCATTAGACGGTCGTCCAAAACTCCAATTATTGCCTAAGGATGAAGAGGAACGATATGCAGCACAATTATATCATTATCTCGCGATTAACACAGAAATCAAGGATAAAGATGTTTTAGAAGTCGGCAGTGGTCGAGGCGGAGGAGCATCTCACATCAAAAGATATTTGCATCCGAAAACGATGGTAGGAATGGATTTGGCGCAAAACGCAGTTGATCTAAGTAATAAAAAACATCAGGTCGATGGTCTAAAATATATCCAAGGAAATGCGGAGAAATTGCCTTTCGAGGCTAATTCTTTTGATGTGATTATTAATGTAGAATCATGTCATGCTTATGGTTCTATGACTAATTTCTTGAGTGAAGTTCATCGAGTTTTACGTCCTAATGGTATTTTTCTTTGTACAGATATGCGTCTAAAACACAAGATTTCCATTTGGGAAGAAGAATTAAATGCTTCTGGTTTGAAAATGTTAGATATAAAAACGATCAATGATAATGTAGTGAAAGCCATTGAGTTAGATCATGATCGAAAAATGAAACGGATCGAATCAGATGAATTTAGTGAAAAAATTAAAAAGGCTTTTGGTGAATTTGCAGGCATTAGAGGTTCAAAAATTCATTTAGATTTCGCTTCTGGAGAACGAATTTATAAATGGTATAAAATGCAGAAATAAAGATAATAACTACAAAAGCTCGTTCAGAAATGAATGAGCTTTTTAGTTTTTATTATCTTTATTCCTAAAAAATATGAAACAGAATATACGAAATTTACACCAAGGGAATTTCTTTTACCTTGCCGCTCTGGTTTTATTCAATTCGCTCCTATTTAGTAGTTGTACAACACAACAATCAAGTCAGCAATCGACACAAAAAACTACAGCAACGGACTTCAAAACACCTTTTGAAAAAAATACAAATTATACATCAACTCATGATGAAGTCATTGCCTATTATCAACTATTAGCGAAAGCCTTTCCGAAAAAACTGCAATTTGAAAAGAGTGGAATGACGGATTCTGGACGACCATTACACACAGGTATTTTGTCCTTGGATGGCGATTTTGATCCAAATTCTAATCGAGCTAAAAAGAAATGTATTCTATTTATTAATAATGCAATCCATCCAGGAGAACCGACGGGCGTTGATGCGACGATGATGTTAGTACGAGATATTTTAACAAAAAAAGTAGAAGAAACTAGCTTAAAAAATGCAGTGATTGTCTTTATTCCAATGTATAATATTGGTGGTGCATTGAATCGAGGCGGTTTTAGTCGTGCAAATCAAGTTGGTCCTGAGGCGCATGGTTTTCGTGGAAATAGTAGAAATTTTGATCTGAATCGCGATTTTATAAAATGTGATACTAGAAACGCCCAATCTTTCAATCAAATTTTTACGCAATGGAAACCCCATATTTTTGTGGATAATCATACTTCAAATGGGGCTGATTACCAATATGTTATGACATTAATACCAACACAGCATAATAAATTAAATCCAATTTTATCTGATTATTTAACTCAAAAAATGTTGCCTCAGCTTTATAAAGGTATGGAAACTGCAAATTTTGAAATGACTCCTTATGTTTATGTTCGCAATACGCCAGATGATGGAATTGCTGGTTTTTTGGATTTGCCTAGATATTCTTCTGGTTATGCGGCATTGTTTAATTGTTTGAGTTTCATGCCCGAAGCGCATATGCTTAAAACCTACGAACAACGCGTCAGAGGCACTTATGCTTTTATGGAAACGATGCTCGATTTAATTGAAAAAGATTATGTTACAATTATTGAAAATCGAATAAAAGCTGATGAAAAGACGATTAATCAAAAAGAGTTTGCGGTGAATTGGACAATGAACAGGGACAAAAAGGATGAGGTCGTTTTTAAAGGCTATGCCGCAAAGTATAAAAAAAGTGAAGTCTCAGGGCAGGATCGTTTATACTATGATAAAAATGAACCTTACACGAAAAAGATCCCATTTTTTAATACTTATGAAGCAATAGAGAAGGTTTCAAAACCTTGGGCTTATGTGATTCCAAAAGGATATTCAGCCGTAGTTGATCGCTTAAAATGGAAT
>CAKZLL010000509.1 GCA_937125475.1 uncultured Saprospiraceae bacterium
GAATAATGGGTTTAGGCTTTTTGTATGTTGTTACTCAATCTAGTAATGTCATTGTACGTTTGTCTGGTTCGACTACTATCGGATTAGATTTAATACCTACACTCTCTAAATCTTATTTAGAAGAAAAGTTGAATGCGACTAATGTCCAAATCATTCATACAACCAAAGAGCTAACAGAAATTGTAGGCTGGGTCAAAGGGGAAAAAACGACCATAAGGGTTTTTCCAAGAGGTACAGCAAAAGGTTTTCAAGACTTAGGAAGTAAAAAAACTTGTATAGTAATGGCTTCTCGTCAAATTCTTGATAAAGAACGAGGAGATTTAATTAATACTAGAAATGGAGATTTGTTTTCTGAAAAACATGAAAATATTATTGGATTAGATGGTATTGCTGTTGTCGCTCATCCAGATTTGCCAATAGATACATTAACACTTCAAGATTTAAATGATATTTTTTCGTGTAAAAAGAAAAACTGGTCAGAATTAGGAGGGCCTAATTTGCCTATAAAAGTAATATTAGAAGAAAAAAATTCTAGTTCTTTAGTTTTTTTAAATCAAATGTTGAGAAGCAAAAAAAAGCAAATCTTTTGCAAAGATATTCAACGATTCAAATCAATGGAACGAATCTCAGAACACATTATCAAAAATGAAGGTTCAATCAGTATCTTACCGCTTTCAAAAATTAATAAAACGAAAATCTTAAATATAAAAGTTGCTAATCTTCCTATTTTTAAACCTACCCGTTTTAATATTGCACTCGAAAATTACCCTTTAACTAGAAGGTTATATCTATATTCTTCGGAAGGAAAAAATAAAAAAAATATAAATAATTTTTTAAAATATGCTTTGTCTCAAAGAGGGCAAGAAGTTATTGATAGCATTGGTTTTGTCTCATTGAATCCAGTAAAATACATTAAGAATCAACAAGCCAAAAATCAAAATGAATTACTTCAATTACCTACGGAATATAAAAAAATCATTCATAATGCGGCTCAATTATCTACAAACATTCGTTTTTATGCCAATACAATGCAATTAGATGTGAGGGGATTAAAGGACTTAAATAATATTGCAGCACAATTAAAGGGACAAACGAATAAAAAAATATTACTCGTTGGTTTTTCTGATAATACAGATAATACAGATTTACAAAGAAGTGTTGCTGCATCAAGAGCCAATAGTGTCAAAAGAGTTTTAATGGATAATGGAATTGACGCGAACAGAATTCAAACTTATGGGCTGGGAAGTAGTTATTCTGTCGCAGATAATAATACTGAGAATGGGCGAAGGAAAAATAGACGCGTTGAAATTTGGTTATTATAAAAAGCTCATAAATATGGAAAAGGAATTACTAATCTTGTTTTTCCTTTTCCAAAACAAGAAATTCTCTGCATTTTTGAGCTTCATTTTCGAATGCTTTAGTTGATCGAAATTCTTTGTAGGTCTTAATGTTAAAGCGTTTATTTTGGGAAGGTGCTATATTTTGGTAATAAAAATGACCATAACCATCTAAGCCCTTTACAGCGTAAGCCGCATCTAATAAACAATTACAGTATAATGAATCGTCAGTAGGATTTTGAGTTAAATGGATTTTTTGAGTTCGTTTTTTATAGCGTTTAAGCTGAACTTCTGTTGGTCTTTCGTAGAAAATTTCATTATTGGTAGGTGATTTAATAGCGTACTGCACATAAAATTCATCGTAAGTATAGAGTGGAAAACCATTTGAGGCAATTGGATTTGGTTCTCGATAATATTCAATTTGCCGACTAATGCTTCGGTATTCTGTATCAAAACTATAACTCAAAGAATAACTACTGTTTCCTGGTATTAAATAAACTAGCCCAACCGCAAAAGCGCCATTTTTTGCACGTTGTTTACCTAAATAATGACTATAATATTTCATACATCCACCAATCAATATTGCCACAAAAAGCATTACGCCCAAAATTACAACAATCCCCTTTTTTTGATCTAACTTATCCTTCGCTTTTCGAGCAATATTATGTGGCGTTTCTGCCTCGCTATCAATAATAAAATGATATTGATAACCTTCCGCCGTTTTGGTTACCGTTATTCTACAAAATTCTTCTTCAATAAAAAACGTAAATTCTTTTGTATCAAAAACTTTAGGATCTGCTACAACCACATTGTTCCCACAATAAATCACAAAATGTCCTGTGCGGGTATTATGAAGCAAACCAACCAGCATTCTGCTGCCATCTTTATTAAAATATGTCCATTTGTGCTTATTCAAAATAAAATATGATTGATTTACGTCTTTTTAAAAGTCTAATTTGAAAATTACTTAAATTTAATTCTTCTCTTTCTAAATAACAACTTTTCGCTTAACTCTGTTGATCTTATAATGAACAAATGTCCAAAAGCAACAAAATAAAAGTAAATTTTTAGCCTCAATCCTGCTATTCATTACTACATTAATAACGAAATACCGTATTTTTGCAAAAAATAAGAAACGAATGGAATCAATAGTAGCTATAGATATTAGAAAGCTTTCTAAGGCACAAATCATAGAAGCAGTGATAGGCATGGGTGAAAAAAAATTTCGCGCCAAGCAAATCTATGAATGGCTTTGGTCTAAATCTGCTACTTCTTTTGATGAAATGACCAATTTGTCTAAATCCTTTCGGGAAAAGTTAAAAGCACGTTTCCTCATTCGACCGATTGAAAGCGATGTCGTTCAACACAGTAATGATGGTACAATAAAAACACGTTT
>CAKZLL010000510.1 GCA_937125475.1 uncultured Saprospiraceae bacterium
GTGAAGAGAAAACAGTCGAAAGTGAGAAAATGAGTCTCGATATCTTTGATAATGAGCAACAATTAGAATATGTTGTTGCAAAAGACAGTAGCAAAATATTTGAGAGAACAGCTGTGCCCAAAAACTTGAAAGCAGAGCTATATGATTATCAGGAAGAAGGGTATAGCTGGATAGCCAGCTTAGAGAAGAGCCAGACAGGTGGACTGTTAGCGGATGATATGGGGCTAGGAAAAACACTTCAAACGATTGCGATGTTGCGTTACGCAAAAGAACAAAAATCAAAAAATGGTGCGCCCAAAACTGCTTATAGTGGCAAACAAATCAGTATTTTCAATGCGCATCAAGCTGCATTAGAAGATTTTAGCCCGCTCAATTCTTTAATTATTTTGCCTGCTTCTTTGGTTTTCAACTGGGCAGAAGAGATTAAAAAATTCGCGCCACAATTGACGATTTATCGTCATGTAGGCACAAAACGCCACAAAAAAGCTGAATTATTCACTGGGTTTGATGTGATGCTCACGACCTATCACACAGCATTGAGAGATATTGATATACTGAAAGATATGGTTTTTGAGTATGTCGTTTTGGACGAAAGTCAGCAAATCAAAAATAAAGATTCTAAGATTTTCAAAGCGATTAATCAATTGCAAGCCAATCATAAAATTTCGTTGAGTGGTACGCCGATCGAAAACTCTTTGTCGGATCTTTGGTCTCAAATGCAATTTATTAATCCAGAATTATTAGGCAATTATACGTTTTTCAAAAAAGCATTCATTATTCCGATTGAGCGGAAGCAAGATGAAGTTCAAAAAGAGCGATTGAAATCGTTGATTGGGCCGTATATGTTGCGACGGACAAAAGAAGCCGTGGCTAAAGATTTACCGTCGTTAACCGAAAAAATCGTTTATTCTGAAATGTCAGAGCAGCAACGCAAGCTATATGAACGCGAAAAATCAGCCGCTCGAAACTATATTTTAGACAATTATGAGAAAGGTATTAAGTTTAGTAATGTGGTTTTGAATACTTTGATGAAATTGCGCCAAATCGCTAATCATCCGCTTTTGGTATCGGATGATTATAATTATAAATCGGGCAAATTCAACGATATTATTCATCATTTGGAAACGATACAAAAAGGCGGTCATAAGACGTTGATTTTCTCGCAATTTGTAACACATTTGAAACTATTTAAAGAACATTTCGATAAAAATGATTGGAAACATAGCTGGCTCACTGGCTCAAATTCTAGTAAACAACGTCAAACTTCAATCAAAGAATTTCAGAGCGATGAGCAAATTAAGGCATTTTTAATATCACTCAAAGCAGGTGGAACGGGGTTAAATTTGACTGCGGCGGATTATGTTTTCATTACAGATCCTTGGTGGAATCCTTCTGCGGAGCGTCAAGCGATTGCTCGGGCTCACCGCATTGGACAAACCAAAAATGTCATTGCTATTAAATTTATTACGAAAAATACGATTGAAGAAAAGATCTTAAAATTGCAGCAACGCAAAACTAAATTAGCGGAAGACATCATTGAAAACAATGAAAAAATCCAGTTTTCTAAAAAAGATTTAGCATTTTTATTGGAATAGAAAACAGCAATTAATTGTAAATGGTCGCTTTTTTAGCACTTTTTTAACCTAGCTTATAATTTATAAAATGAATAAAAGTCTTTCCTCGCGTGGTAATCGAGCATCGAAAACGGTTCTCCGAACGGATATGGATATGTTTTTTGAAGCGGTTGATAATCAATACGATAAAGAAAAAAATCTGACAGGGGCATTCCCTTTAAATGTGGCAGAAAACCGCTTGACTTGGAATATTCTAAGTGCGAAAATTAAGGAAATAACGACTGAAAAAGATATTCCTGAATGGGTGGCTGGTTATACTTCTGGGCAAGGACATCCGAGTTTTAGAGCATCCGTAGCGCGTTTTTTAACTCGTTTTTTGACCAAATGCCCAATGGATGAAAACAAGTTCGCCTTCTCAGCAGGCGCTACAAGCGTAATCGAAATGACGGCTTTAGTCTTAGGTGATCCTGGCGATGTAATGGCTTTTTGTGCGCCTTCTTACCCTGTTTATAAGCAAGATATTGGTAATATTGCTGAATTAGAGCGCTATGATATTATTACACATCACGATATTTCGGACTTGCAGAACGGATTGATTTTAGAAATTTCTCACCTCGAAGCTGCGAAAAAAGATATTGAAAGTCAAGGAAAACGTTTTAAAGCATTCGTATTAACAACGCCAGATAATCCAACTGGAGGCATTTATTCTTATGAGAAATTATGGGAGGTTTCAAGCTGGTGTATAGAGAATGAAGTTCATCTCATTGTGAATGAGATTTATGGTTTATCGTTGATTGATACGTCACATCCTGCGATTAGATCAGACTATTCAACCTCCAATCATTTCGCTTCCTTTGCGCAAATAATGGAAGTCAGACAAAATGATTATCTACATCTCTGGTATGCGTTTTCTAAAGATTTTGGCGTATCAGGATTTCGGGTAGGTTTGGTTTATTCTCATAATGATATTTTTATTAAGGCGTATGAAAATTTGAATTATTCTCACTTAGTATCGAACTACACGCAATGGATTTTGGAGGAGGTTTTGAATGATCATGCTTTTGTGAAAAGCTATATTGAAACCAATCAAAAAACATTGACTGAGGCTTACATTATTGTCGTAAATGCCTTAAAATCAGTTGATATTTCTTATGTTCCATCTTATGGTAGTTTGTTTATTTGGTTAGATTTGTCAGCTTTTTTGAAAAAAGAGACAATAAAAGCAGAGCAAAAATTCTGGTTAAAGTTATACAAAAAAACGGGGGTATTACTCACGCCTGGAGATGGTTTTGGACATACGAAAAGAGGGCTTTTTAGAATGGTTTACCCGTTTATTCCACTAGAAGAGTTGGAAGTGGCGATGAAGAGATTTACTAAATTTTTGAAAAAAAGAAGTAAATCTTAAAAGTAATTTCATATCATATTTCTTAGTAGGGGTTAAAACATTTCACTTGTTTTAACCCCTATTTCTTTAGGGTAAAGAAATAATTTTACAGATGAAAATAGACTATGCCTGCATTTCTTACCTCGCCTAAACTCGAAATAAATAATTTTATATGCGATATCTTTAATTGAAATATGTATGATTTGTATTTTTAGTTTTTAATTTATTTTTAATTTTCAATTGCTTGATAATCAGTGTTTTGATGGAGGTGAAGTTTAATGATAGATAATTTAGTGAAGTCGAAAACTAGTGATTTTCTATAAGATTTATTTTAAGAAGGGTGATGTTTTGACAATTTACGAGATATGTTTATAAAGCGAATATCATTCATTTTATAAATAATAGTTAGATGAACCAAGAATTTGTTAATAGAGTATCAGGTCTTATTGAGGCAAATATTGACGAGAAACTAAATGGTGATTTTTTAGCCAAGAAATTAAATATAAGTAGAATGTCCTTGCATCGTTATATTAAAATAAAGGTAGGGATGAATGCGGAGAGTTATATCAACCATATACGGATAGAAAAAGCCAAATCGTTTTTGTTAAGCTCTCAATTAAAAGTGAAAATAATTGCATTAAAAGTAGGGTATCAAAATAGTTCTTATTTTTCTAAGGTTTTCAAAAAAATGACTAACTATACTCCAAAAGAGTATCGACAAAAATTTCAAGGCTATTTATATAAATAATAGAACTGTGAAAGAGAGAAAAAAAATAATTAAAGTAGATTAAGCTTCCCTAAGCAATATGGGACGTTCACTACTGAAATAGGTCACTTCACTCATTCTTGGTTGACTATCAATAAAAAAAATTAGATATTTGAATCATAACAATTTTAGTATAACTCAATAAAACATTTTTATTTTATTTTTTTTCATTAAAAAGATAAAATTAGTTGTAACCTTTTATCAAACAAACGTTATATAACCAATGATTTAAACATTAGACCTTATAAAACAGAGTTGTAATCCTTATTTAAAAACATAGTTATAAACCATTAAACAGAAAGTTAGACCTTATAAAACAGAGTTATAATCCTTTTTTAAAACATAGTTATAAACCATTAAACAGAAAGTTAGACCTTATAAAACAGAGTTGTAATCCTTATTAAAAACATAGTTATAAACCATTAAACAGAAGCTTAACCCATTTTGAAAAACATTTAATTTTAGTTGTAACCTATTTAAAGCATAACAGTAATTCTTGAAGTAAACATTTTTCTAAAAAACTAAAGATTTGAACGGATTGCCTCGGTAATCCGTTTTTTTATTTCTAGAAATGAAAAAACGAGAAAAAGATTAACTTCTTCTCGTTCCTAAAGTATAAATAATTGAAATGCATATAAGTATTTTATGTTTTGAATTTAACTATTTATACTTATCATTGTGCCCATGTTTTTCCATTACCAGCTTCTACTAAAGGTACACAACCGATAAATTTCGTTGGTGTTGCTATATGTTGTAAAACTTGTGTTTGTGCTACTTCCGTTACAAAGAAACAGCCAATAGTCATGCTTTTAATACTTCTAAAGAAAGCAGCACTTTCGGTCTTATTTTCTCCATAAGCTGCTTTGTCAAAAACAGATAAAACTGCTAAACGCTCTTCTGGACTTGCCTCAATAAATGATTTATTGTTTGCTTTTTTACAAGCAGCATCTATTTTAGCCAAGCCATCTTTGAATTCTTTTTGACCTTCTTTCGTAAAATTATCGGTCAATCCGCTATCAATTGCTTGATGAACTAATAATTCTTTTGCTCCAGGTGTATCGGTTGCTGGCAAAATCGTATCAGCGACTTCTGCCATTAATTCGACCTCTTCTTTTGATAAAGTTTGAGGAGACCACTCACCATTCCCTTCGGATGCAGGCGATTGACAACCACTCATGATTGTCGCGACAGTACCAGCCGATAGCGCCCCACCAACTAATATCGAAACAGTTTTTAATACAGACCTTCTGTCCATTTTATATATATTAAGATCGTAAAAGTTAGGATTATTCTAAAATAATTAGAACAATCCTTATTCACGTTGTTGGTTTACAAATTTTGTTTATTTAATTCCTTTACAGCAAAATCAACTGCTCTTGCCGTCATTGCCATATAAGTTATTGATGGATTTTGACAACCAGCAGAAGTCATAAATGCGCCATCTGTCACAAAAACATTAGGCACAGCATGGATTTGATTATTTCCATTCAATACCGAAGTCTTTGGATCGCGCCCCATTCTGGCAGTTCCCATCTCATGAATACCTAAACCGACAGCATAACTATCTTTATTATTGAAAGGATTAACATCTTTAAATCCAGCTTTTGTGAGCATTTCTACCGCATCATTTTCCATATCAATACGCATTTTATCTTCGTTTTTACGGAAAATAGCGTCGATTTCAATGATAGGCATACCGAATTGATCTTTTTCGGTTTTGCTTAACTGCATATAGTTTTGATGATAAGGCAAACACTCACCAAAAGCGTGAAGCGTCATGCCCCAAGGTCCTGGTTTAGTTAATTTGTTTTTCAAATCTGCCCCAATGCCCTCTTGCCCTTGTCCTCTATTCCAACCAGAACGACCACCGCCGCCTTGATAGCCAAAGCCACGCAAATAATCGCGTTTAGTTGCAGCATTAAGATTGCGGAAACGCGGCACATAAATACCATTCGGACGACGACCATAATAATATTGATCCTCAAATCCTTCATATCTTCCTCTAGCACCTATTTGAAAATGGTGATCCATGATATTATGCCCCAATTCACCGCTATCATTACCCATTCCATTTGGAAAACGCTCGCTTGTTGAATTTAATAAAATAGAAGCCGTTGCAATAGCAGAAGCATTCAAGAATATGATTTTTGCAAAAAACTCATGGGATTCTTTGGTCTCAGCATCTATTACTCTTACACCTGTTGCTTTGCCCGATTCTTTATCATAAATCACACTTTGCACCGCAGAATGAGGGCGAAGTGTCATGTTTCCAGAAGCACGAGCGACGTGAAGTGTAGAAGAATTACTACTAAAATATGCGCCATGAGGACAGCCACGCATACAGCGAT
>CAKZLL010000511.1 GCA_937125475.1 uncultured Saprospiraceae bacterium
GGACTCAATTCCAATTTTAAGCCTTTGATAATCAGTTGTTCATGTTGTTTGTCTTCTTTTTTAAGTATTGGGTTTGATGAAAAATGTTAGGTAGGTTCGATGTTATTTATTATATTTGATTGGCTTATAATTTATATAACTATTTAAAAACAATAACCAATGAGTTCTTCTATTTCCAAAACGGTCAAAAAAAAATATGTAAAACCTCAAATAAGGAATATTTTGGTAAAGGAAATTCCCTTACACGTTAAAAAAGCCTTAGATAAACAAAGAAACTTAATTCTAAATAAAAGGAATAAGTAGGTTTTAATTATATTCAAGATTTAGATTTAAATAAAAATTGCTCAAAAAAAATACCTTTTACTTGCTTTTTTAAAAAAATATTGCCTTCTTTGTCGCATTATTGGAAAAATAATAAAGTAAAAATTGAATTAATGCAAATAAAAAATATCAATACAATCTGTTGGTGGCGTTCATCTAACTCAATTCCGAGTGAGAAGAGCAGACCTATATTTGTATAGTATTTAATTTTACAAAGAAAAGGAAAACGGCTTGTCGATCACTCGGCAAGCCGTTTTTTTATTGGATTTTAAGCATCTTAATATTAAAAAAAGTTAATTAATTATAGTAAAAGCCATCATGGAACAAAAAGTAATTATTAAAACAAAAGTTACAAAACGTCTTGCAGACGTTATTACTCCAGTAAGTTTGTATTTGAAAGTGCGAGATCATTTTAATAATCCTGTTTTATTGGAAAGTAATGATTTTAGAAGCCGAGAAAATTGTTTTTCGATTATTGGGCTAGAGCCTATTGCTAGTTTTATCGTTCAAAATCAGACGATTACGACGCAGTACCCTAATCAAGAAATAAAAAATACGCCTATTGTAAATCCTGAATCTGTTGTCCCTACTTTTAATGCGTTTATCAAACAGTTTGATATTCAAAATACAAATCTACCTCCTTTGGTGAATGGTTTCTTAGGGCATACTTCTTTTGAAGCAGTTCAATATTTCGATACTTTGAAATTTGATGCTAGTAAAAAGGTACATAATATTCCAGATATTAATTATCAATTGTATCGCTTTTTGATTGTCATTAATCATTTTAAAGATGAGTTATTTATCATCGAAAATATGCCGGTAGGGGAAATTTCACAAACGGAAAAAGTACTGACTTTAATAGAAAGTCAAAACTTTGGAACATACGATTTTGAAACTCAAGGCGAGGCTGGAAGTAATATGACAGATCAAGCATTTAAGGATCTTGTGACGTTGGGAAAACACCATTGTCAAGTTGGAGATGTGTTTCAGATTGTA
This sequence comes from uncultured Saprospiraceae bacterium, assembly GCA_937125475.1. Taxonomy (GTDB): domain Bacteria; phylum Bacteroidota; class Bacteroidia; order Chitinophagales; family Saprospiraceae; genus CAKZLL01. Next base: position 1,318 of record CAKZLL010000511.1, read on the forward strand.
TTTTCTCGCCAATTTTCCCAAGATTTTAAAGGCGATGAATTTAATGTTTATCGTGTATTGCGTTCAATCAATCCTTCTCCTTATCTCTTTTCTTTCGATTCTGGCCCGTATAAACTATTTGGTTCTTCGCCCGAAGCACAATTAGTAATTGAAGGGAAAGAAGCAAGCGTTAATCCGATTGCAGGAACATACAGGCGAACAGGGAATGATGCAGAAGATGCTATTCAAGCAACTGCTCTTTTGGATGATCCTAAAGAAAACGCAGAGCATATTATGTTAGTTGATCTTGCTAGAAATGACCTGAGCCGACATACCAAAAATGTTAGAATTAAGGCATTAAAAGAGGTTCAATATTTCAGTCATGTTATTCATTTGGTCTCGAAAGTTATCGGTGATTTGGAGGAGGATAATGATTCCTTTGACATTTTCGCGGATACTTTTCCCGCAGGAACATTATCGGGTGCACCCAAATTTAAAGCCATCGAACTCATCCAAAAAAACGAGAACCAACTTCGAGGTTATTACGGTGGTGCGATTGGCTTTATCAATTTTAATGGAAATATCAATCATGCCATTATTATTCGTTCCTTTTTAAGTAAGGATAATACCTTGTATTCGCAAGCAGGAGCAGGTATTGTTGTGTCGAGTAATGAAGAAAATGAACTTCAAGAAATCAATAACAAACTAGGTGCATTGACAAAGGCCCTAAAAATGGCAACAGAACTCTAAATTAGGCGTCAGCCACGAGGTATTAGCGGAGTTCAACAGACACCTGACACCTCACACCTGACACCTCAAAATGAAAAATATGAAAATTTTAGTATTAGATAATTACGATTCATTTACTTATAACCTTGTTCAATACATCGAAGAAATTCTTGATGAAGACATTGATGTTTATCGAAATGATAAAATTTCTTTAGAGGAAGTCGATGCTTATGATACGATTATTCTTTCGCCTGGTCCAGGATTGCCGAGCGATGCAGGAATTATGCCGCAGCTCATTCAAAAATATGCGGCTTCTAAAAATATTTTAGGTATTTGTTTAGGACATCAGGCGATTGCCGAAGCATTTGGTGGTCAGCTTTTAAATCTTTCTACTGTTTTTCATGGAATAGCAACAGATATTTCAATCACAGCAAAAGATGTAATTTTTGAAGGCATTCCAGCTCAAATTAAAGTTGGGAGGTATCATTCTTGGGTAGTTAAAGAGGAAGGTTTCCCTAAAGACTTAGAAATCATTGCTTTAGATGATGCTAATGAAATTATGGCTTTACGCCATAAAACATATAATATCAAGGGATTACAATTTCATCCAGAGTCTATTATGACAAAAGAAGGCAAGCAAATATTAAGAAATTTTTTAGAAGCAACAAAGAATTAATTACTAAAAAACAGATTTAAACGATATGAAAAATATATTATCAAAGTTATTCCAACATAAGCGATTAACGCGAGTTGAAGCAAAGGAAATATTGACTAATATTTCTAATGAAGTATATAATGAGGCACAGATCGCGGCATTCATTACGGTTTATTTAATGCGTTCAATTTCGGTAGAAGAGTTGAGTGGTTTTCGAGATGCTTTATTGGAATTGTGCCTGAAAGTTGATTTGGATGGCGTGCCGACAATTGATTTGTGCGGTACTGGCGGAGATGGAAAAAATACCTTTAATATTTCGACACTTTCTTCTTTTGTTGTAGCAGGAGCGGGCTATAAAGTAGCAAAACACGGAAATTATGGTGTGTCTTCTAAAAGTGGTTCTTCTAATGTTTTGGAGGCTTTAGGTTATAAATTTACGAATGATAATGATCAACTAAAAAGGCAACTTGAAGCGACAAATCTTTGCTTTTTGCACGCGCCTTTATTTCATCCAGCTATGAAAGCTGTTGGTCCAATTCGACGACAATTAGGGATTAAGACCTTTTTTAATATGCTTGGTCCAATGGTTAATCCGAGTTTTCCAAAGTATCAAATGGTCGGTGTTTTTAGCCTAGAATTAGCTCGTTTATATCAATACATTTTTCAACAAACCGATCAGAAATATGCGATTGTTCACGCATTAGACGGCTATGATGAAATTTCCTTAACGGGCAATGTGAAAATCAAAACTAACGGTTGGGAAAAGGTCTTAACACCAGCTCAATTAGGTAAAAAACAATTGCAGCCAGAGCAATTATTTGGAGGCGAAACAGTAAAAGAAGCCGCTAAAATTTTTACTAATATTCTTGAAAATAAAGGTACTTCGGCTCAAGTTGACGCAGTAGCGGTCAATTCAGGCATGGCAATTCATTGTATTTGTCCCGAAAAGTCGATTGAGGATTGTGTGAAAGAGGCGGAAGAATCGATTAAAAATGGTCAAGCTTTAAAGATGTTTACTGGACTGATTGAAAGTTGTTAACTAAGATTTTAAAAAGAAATAATGAATATTTTAGATAAAATAATGGCTTACAAAAAGATAGAAGTAAGCGAACGAAAACTGCGAACTTCAACGCGAGCCTTAGAAAAGAGTAGCTTCTTTGGTCGAACAGGTTATTCCTTAAAAACGGCTTTACGTGAGGGAAATCAATCGGGGATTATCGCAGAATTTAAGCGACATTCTCCTTCAAAAGGTGATATTAATATCACTCACTCGGTAGAAGAAGTTACAACAGGATACGCAAAAGCAGGTGCATCGGGCTTGTCTGTTTTGACGGATTTTAATTTTTTCAAAGGAAGAAGTGAGGATTTAATAGCCGCTAGAAATGCGAATAATATTCCTGTTTTGAGGAAGGATTTTATTTTAGATGAATATCAATTATTAGAAGCCAAAGCCATAGGAGCGGACGTGATTTTATTGATTGCAGAATGCTTATCAAAGCCACAAGTTGCTCAGTTGTCGGCTTTCGCCAAATCATTGGGCTTGGAGGTTTTAATGGAAATTCATTCTGAAAAGGAACTGTCAAAACTCACTCAGCACATTGATATTGTGGGCGTGAATAATCGAGATTTAACCACTTTTACTGTCGATCTTCAAACTTCCGTCCAGTTATTTAATCGTATTCCTGATGATTTTGTGAAAATTTCAGAAAGCGGTATTAATGATCCTGCCTCGATTAAAATGCTAAAAAAAGTTGGTTTTCAAGGTTTTTTAATAGGAGAAGCGTTTATGAAAACAGGCAATCCAGCAGATGCTTGTGACAAATTCGTGCAATTAACCATTTAAAATAAATAGCCATGATAATAAAAGTTTGTGGTATGCGAGACACGGAAAATATCAAAGCTTTACAGGCTTTGGATGTGGATTGGATGGGATTAATATTTTTTGAAAAATCTAGTCGAAATGTTGCTCAATTAGAAACAATAGATACTCGAACGCCTAGAGTAGGTGTGTTTGTGAATGAAGATTTAGCAACGATTTTTATGAAAATAAAAAAGTATGACCTTACTATCATTCAATTACATGGAGAGGAAAAACCTGCTTTTTGTGAAGCATTAAAACAATCTCCTTTTGGAGAAAAAGGTAAGATAATCAAAGTATTTTCAGCGCATCAAGAGTTTGATTTTGAAAGGACTAAGCCTTATGAAAAATACTGCGATTACTTCCTCTTTGATACCAAAGGAAAAAAGCGTGGCGGAAATGGCGTTGCGTTTGATTGGTCAATTTTGAAAAAATACGAAGGGCAATTACCTTTTATATTAAGTGGCGGAATTAATGAAAAAAGTGCTAATGCTATTCAAAATATTCAGCATCCAAAATTTTGGGGAATTGATATTAATAGCCGTTTCGAGATTGCACCAGCATTTAAAAACATCAATAAAATAAAACAATTCGTCTATGAATTACGCAACAGATAATTATAAAAACAGCTTTTATACAATTAATGAAAGAGGATATTACGGGGAGTTTGGGGGCGCATTCATTCCCGAAATGCTTCATGCAAATATCGAACAATTACAGCGCGATTACCTCAAAATCATGGGTGATCCTAGTTTTCAAGCTGAATTTCAAGATTTATTAAAAAATTATGTCGGTCGTCCTTCGCCTTTATATTTTGCGAAAAGGCTTTCAGAGCATTATCAAACGAATATTTACCTCAAACGCGAAGATCTTAATCATACTGGTGCACATAAAATCAATAACACAATCGGTCAAATTCTCTTGGCTAACCGATTGGGAAAAAAACGCATTATTGCCGAAACAGGAGCTGGACAACATGGCGTGGCAACTGCGACGGTTTGTGCTTTGATGGGGGTAGAATGTATTGTTTATATGGGCGAAGTTGATATTGAGCGACAAGCACCGAATGTAGCTCGTATGAAAATGCTTGGCGCAACTGTTGTACCTGCAATGAGTGGAAGTCGAACGCTTAAAGACGCTACGAATGAGGCAATTCGAGATTGGATTAATAACCCGGAAGATACGCATTATATCATTGGCTCTGTCGTCGGGCCTCATCCTTATCCTGATATGGTTGCTCGATTTCAATCAGTGATTAGCGAAGAAATGAAAACGCAGCTCAAAGAACAAACAGGAAAAGAAAACCCTGATGCAATCATCGCTTGTGTCGGTGGAGGAAGCAACGCTGCGGGCGCTTATTATCATTATTTGGATGATAAAGAAGTGCGATTAATCGCAGTAGAAGCATCGGGTTTAGGAATTGATAGTGGAGAATCAGCAGCAACGAGCGTCTTAGGTTCAAAAGGAATTATTCATGGAAGCCGAACGCTTTTGATGCAGACGGACGATGGACAAATCATAGAGCCTTA
>CAKZLL010000512.1 GCA_937125475.1 uncultured Saprospiraceae bacterium
ATATCCTGTTCCTTGATAACTACAAACGGTGTCGGTTCTCTGAACCTAAAACATTAATTTATTTTTGTTACACGGTACTAAGTCATTAACTTTCTAAAGCTTTTTTACGAAGTCGTTGTAAAAATGGAGACGCAAAAATAAAAGTTTGTAACAAATCATTATCACTTTCTAGCACATCATGTCTTGTTCCTGTCCAAGCCAATTCTCCATGATGTAGTAGCGCAATATTTTCGCCAATTTCCATTACTGAATTCATATCATGGGTATTAATAATCGTTGTAATATCGTTTTCAACAGTGATAGTACTAATGAGTTCATCTATAACAATAGAAGTTTTGGGGTCAAGCCCTGAATTTGGCTCATCACAAAACAAATATTTTGGTTCTAAGACAATAGCGCGGGCAATTCCGACGCGTTTTTGCATTCCGCCACTGACCTCTCCTGGGTATTTATCATTACTACCTTCAAGGTTCACGCGTTCCAAGCAATTATCAACTTGCATGCGTTTCTCTTTCTTCGTCATCGAGGTAAACATGTCTAAAGGGAAGCGAATATTTTCTTCTACGGTCATAGAATCAAATAAAGCTGATCCTTGAAATAACATCCCAATATCTTGACGAATGCTTTTCTTTTGCTTTTGACTTAAAGTCGTAAAATTCAAATCATCGTACCAAATTGTGCCTTCAGTAGGCGGTAATAGTCCGACTAATATTTTTAAAAATACGGTTTTTCCTGCACCACTTCGACCAATGAGCAAGTTGGTTTTTCCTTTTTCAAAATTAGTGTTAATACCTTTTAATACTTTGGTTTCACCAAATTGCTTCTTTATATCAACTGCTTTTATCATTTTCAATTTAATTTATAGAACTTACTAAATCACGCCCTCATTATGGTCAATTTATTCATTATTTACGCTAAGTAAACAATGCGGCGATCACAAAATCGGCTAATAAAATGAGGATATTACTCATGACTACGGCTTGTGTACTGGCATTTCCAAGCTCTATACTACCGCCTTTCACAAAATATCCTTGATAACAAGAAACAGATGTTAGAATAAAAGCAAATACAATTGCTTTGAGCAACATCAAAGTGACATTATAAGTTACAAAAAATTGCCTCAAACCATATTCATAATCCGCAGGCGTAAGATAAATGCTATAAATACTAACAATATAACCGCCAACAATTCCCAAAAATGCAGAAAAGATGACTAAGAAAGGAATAACAAACACCGCCGCAATAATTTTAGGACCGACTAAATAACTTGCAGTATTAACTCCCATAATTTCGAGTGCGTCGATTTGTTCTTTTTGGCGCATTCCTCCGATTTCAGAAGCCATGTTTGATCCGACTTTACCAGCCAAAACCAAACAAGTAATCGTCGGTGCTAATTCAATGATCATCGTATCGCGCACGATGTAACCAATATACCAATAAGGAATATATGAATCAGCCAATTGATAAGAAAATTGAGTCGCAGTCACTGCTCCAATAAATATGGAAATAATTGCAACAATAATAATCGAACCCACTCCGATATCATCCATTTGTCGCAACATTTCTTTCCAATACATTGAAAACTTTTCTGGCTTCGATATCGTTCGCCCCAATAGTTTGAGATATCGACCAAAATCTTCTAAAACTTTTATAATTATCATATTGTTATTTTCAATCTTATTAATCAAATGCGCTTTCTATCATTTTCGTGATCATTCAATTATTAACAGAACGAATTAATTAAGCGCTTTCTTTTAACTGATGATATCATAAATCAGTCTTTCCTTCCATTTTCTATTAAAGAAATCATATTATTTGTATATTTCTTCTTTCAAAAAATGCAATTTTGCACAAAGTTGTAAATTTATTTAGTAAATAAAAAGTTTACTCTTTGAATCATTAAAATCAATGCTATTAAAACCTATTATTATTTTTAATAATACGTATTAATGACAAAATAATTCTATTTTAATTTTTTTTATAAAAAGTGCCAAGTTAAACTTAAATCAATGCGTGTAATTATCACAGGATCAACTAAAGGAATAGGTAGAGCTATTGTAGAAGCTTTCGCGGAAGAAGGTCATGATATTGCCTTTTGCTCTAGAACAGCAGCAGATGTAAAAGCTTTCGCTACAACACTTCGCGAAAAATATCCGTCTATCGACATTATTGGATTAGCGGTTGACATGAGCAAAATTGATGCTGTAAAAGCTTTTGCAACAACTATTTTAGAACAATGGAATCGAGTCGATGTCCTTATTAATAATACAGGAACATATATAGAAGGATTGGTTTCGGAAGAGAAAGAGGGCAATTTAGAATTTCAGATAGAGACCAATTTGTATAGTGCTTATTATATGACTAGGGCTATTCTGCCCCAAATGAAAGCCCAAAAAAGCGGTCATGTGATTAATATGTGTTCTATTGCTAGTTTTTTATCTTATCCTAATGCTGGTTCGTATAGCGTTTCCAAATTCGCACTTTTGGGTTTTACTCGTGTACTACGCGACGAAATGCGCGTGCATAATATCAAAGTCACTGCCATTATGCCTGGCGCGACTTGGTCGGCAGCATGGGAAGGCGCAACATTGCCGAAAGATCGAATTATGCAAGCCGAAGATGTGGCCCATTCTGTTTTGAGTGTTGCTAAAATGAAGCCTGGCGCAGTAGTAGAAGAGTTAATTATTCGTCCTCAGCTTGGGGATTTGTAAAGGATTGAAAAGATTGTGTCGCCTTCGGCTGATTGTGTGATTATCAATATTGACTTGAAGCGTATTGCAAGTCAATCACACAATCTTACAATTAGCGAAGCGACACAATCAAACAATCAGCGAAGCGACACAATCAGCCGAAGGCGACACAATCCTTTCAATCTATTTAACTACTCTTTTTACAACTGTCCCATCTTCTGTTATCATTTTAATGATGTAAATACCTGAATTTTGGATTTTATGAGTTGGAATAGTTAATAATTGTTCTTCTGATATTTTACCAAATAAATGGTTTTGAATGAATTGTCCTGTGATATTCATTATTTGTATTTGTATGTTTTGAGATTGTT
>CAKZLL010000513.1 GCA_937125475.1 uncultured Saprospiraceae bacterium
AATAATCAATCAAAAACAAAATTTTTTAACTACAATGACAAATACATTTAAGTATCTTTTTGGAATTTTATTAATTGTTGGCGGTTTTATTATTGGCTCTTCTTGGAGCAATACCAATAATGAAAATGATCCTAATGATCAGGCATTTCAAGCTGATGCTCCAATGGAAATTCCAGCAGGGCTGAACCCTGAAGAAAAAGCAACTATTCGACTTTTTGAATCTGCTTGCCCTTCTGTGGCTTATATTACGACCTCGGCTTTTCGACAAAATTTCTTTACAAGGGATGTTGCTGAAATACCTAAAGGCTCTGGATCAGGATTTATTTGGGGCGACAAAAATTATGTTGTTACAAATTATCATGTAGTGCAAGGAGCAGACAAAGTACAAGTTCAATTGTCTCATAAAACAGAGGCGATTGAAGCGGAAGTCATTGGTGTAGCGCCATCAAAAGATTTGGCAGTATTGAGATTAAAAGAAAAACCATCGGATTTAAAAGCATTGCCAATTGGTGGATCTAATGGTTTATTAGTTGGGCAAAGCGTTTATGCTATTGGTAATCCATTCGGTTTGGATTATACGTTAACTACTGGAATTATTTCGGCTTTAGGTCGTGAAATTCAAGGGACAGATGGCACGCCAATTAAAGATGTAATTCAGACTGATGCAGCGATTAATCCAGGTAATTCTGGCGGTCCATTATTAAATTCTTCTGGTGAGTTGATTGGGGTGAATACGGCAATTTATAGCCCTTCAGGTGCTTATGCAGGTATTGGTTTTTCGATTCCTGTGGATGTAGTAAAATGGGTTGTACCTGAATTAATTAAATATGGAAAAATCAAACGCCCAACGCTTGGAATTTCTATTGCGAATGCGCGAATAATGGCTCAGTTGAGACAAAAAGGAATTTTAATTGTGGATGTAGAACAGGGTGGAGCTGCTGCGAAAGCAGGTATTCGAGCAACGTCACGTAATCGTTATGGTGATATTGAACTCGGAGATATTATTATTGGTATTAATGATGATCAAATTGATAAATATGGAGATTTGGTTTTGGCTTTAGAAAAATATAAACCAGGAGAGCAGGTTCTGGTTAAAGTCTTACGTGATAAAGAAACCATTGAATTAGATTTAATTCTTGACGAAGCAAAATAATGTATAATTGAGAGTTGTGAATTGCTTTTTTAATTATCATATTATTGAAATAGTAATTTGTATTTTATTGATAATTATATTTAAATTTCAGTTTTTAACTTTTAATTCGCATATTATATAGATGTCCAATGCTTTTGTAGTATTGGACATTTTTTGATTAGAAAAATAGTTCTTGTGCTAGGCGATAAGTATTGGCGTGCGCTTCAACAATTAGGGCAATCCGCTCAGAATAACCACCGCCCATGCTGATTACAACGGGAATTTCGTGCTTTTTGCATAATTCTAATACGATGCGATCTCGGTTTTTACAGCCTTCTATACTTAGACTTAACCTACCGAGTTTATCCGTTTCGAGAACATCAACACCAGCTTGAAAAAAAATAATATCTGGTTCTAATTGATCAATTAATCGAGGAAGATGTGTTGATAATTCTTTTAAATATAAATCGTCTTTTGTTCCATCAGGTAAGCCAATATCCAAATCAGATTTTTCTTTACGAAGCGGATAATTTTTTGCGCCATGCATACTAAAAGTAAAAACACGCGGCTCGTTTTGAAAAATTTCTGCTGTGCCATTTCCTTGATGAACATCTAAATCGACGACCAAAACTTGCTGCACTAAATCCCGTTCTAATAAATAATTAGCGGCTAAACCAGCATCATTTAACAAACAAAATCCTTCGCCTCGGTTAGTAAATGCATGATGTGTACCTCCTGCGATCTTCATTGACACGCCATATTGTTGTGCGTCCACAGCGCCTTGTATTGTGCCTTGTGCAATAATGCTTTCGCGCTGAACAAGTATTTCTGAAAGAGGAAAACCCGTAGCACGAATTTCTTTTCGAGTAAGCTCTAAATTCTTTAATCGATACCAATAATCTTTATCATGTGTACTTAAAATCGTTGCTTCATCGAGTGGAGTAGGCTCAAAAAAATTGGCAGCTTCCACTGTTCCTTCATACAATAACTGCTCGGGAAGCAATTCATATTTCGCCATCGGAAAACGATGTTTGACAGGCAAAGGATGTTTATAAATTGGATGATAAGCAATTTTTAGCATAGTATTTTTGATCTGAGCATGATACAAATAAATAGAGCCGCTATAACTATAACGGCTCTACTCTTAGATGGTTTTAATTACTACTGTGATTGTTTATTTTAGCTTTTCGGCTTGTTGTACCCAACCATCTCTGGCAATACGTCCAGGGAAAAATTCAATAGCAATTGTGACAGTCTCGACTAATTCTTCATCAAATTGACTGATTTGTTCAAACGTATAAATACCTAAGTCATTCAGTTTTTTTTCAATGAATGAACCGATGCCTTTAATCGCTTTTAAATTATCTTTTTCATCTGCTGTGGCAATGGCAATTTTAGTACCTATTGCGGCTTTGATTGATGCTTTTGCTTGTGCTGAACTCAATCCGCCTTCGCTGTTTTCCATTAAGTTTTGAGCTTGCATAACCCATTCATCACGCTCAATTCTACCTGGGAAAAACTGGATAGCATCAGTCACTTTTTCAATAATATCTTTGTTGAAAACAGCTATTTGTTCAAAAGAATAAATGCCTAAGTCATTCAATTTTTGTTCAATAAACGCACCTACGCCATTAATGATTTTTAAATCATCTTTATCTGTTACGGATATTTTTGGAATTTGAGTACCAATCAAGTCAGTAACTGCTTTTTTGGCAGCAGTGATAGCCTGATTTTCATCAATATTGCTGTTCTGTGATTCAGTTTTGATTTTCACTGGTTGATCAACATTACTCGCGACAATGACAGGCTGCGTTTCTAATTCACTGATTTTATTTTTGAGTGTATTTAATTCTGCAACAAGATTCATATTCTCATCTCGGACATTAGAAACTTGCTTATTTTGAATAGCTAATTGCGCTCTAAAACTCAAAGAAGCCTCTTTTAGATCTTCTTCTGCTTCAAATGCTGCTGTTTCTAAATTTGAAATTTTGGTTTCTACATCTTGATAAGTATCTTGTAATAATAAATATTCATCTTTAATTGCAGCTATCTTCTGTGCTTCTAACTCTAGAAGCTCCTCATGATTGGCTTTTAATTCATTAAATTCTAAGATATAATTTTGCTGTTCAGTGCGTTTTTCTTCTTCTAATCGATTGATTTCAGTACGTAATTCTTCGACCAAAACTGTAATGTCACCACTAGCTTGATTATTGTTATTACTACTACTTTGAACTTGACTTTTGGCACGTTCTAATTCAACCTCTAATCCTTGAATACTCAATGCTAAACTCTCTTTTTCTGCATTCGCAGTTGAAATAATATCATCATTTGCGGCAAGAGCTGATTTTAACTGATTTTCTAATTCAATTAATTTACCTTCGAGTTCGGTGTTCGAATCATCAATTGAGCCCGCATTAACATTTTTCTCCTCTTTAAGCAATTCGTATTGTTCTTGAATTTCTTTTTGAGCTTGTTCTAATGTTTCAACATCTTTTCTTAATGCTCTAGCTTCTTTTTGCGCTTTTATTTTTTCACCTTCTAATAATGCCAAACTATTTGTCGCGGCTTCTAGCGAATCTTGTAAAGACAAAACTTGAGAATTATAAGCATTATCTTTAGCATCAGCTAATTCATTATTTTTCTTTTCTAATCTTTTAACCTCTGTTTCGAGTGCTTCAATTTTAGTAATGAAATCCGCTTTTTGACTATTATATTCTTCTTGAAGTTTACCTCGGTCATCACTTGCATCTTGGGTAAAGTCATTAGAATTTTTAAGTGAAACTAATTCAGCTTTGAGTTTATCTAATTGTTTGCTGCGCAAATTTAATTGTTCAGCAGTAGATTCATAAACCAATTGTAATTCACTGAAAGAGCTATTTAATTCGTTAATTTGAGTAAAATAAACATCTTTTTCTTTCGATCTAGATTGAATCAATTCTCTATTTTGTCTTTCGAGTGCATCAATTCTACCATTCAACAAATCAATATCACCGCTATGACTATCTTGACCAGAGTTCATTTTATTCAACTCCATGTTTACTGCTTGGTACTTTAGAGTTAATTCTTCATATAATGTATTGGTTTCATTCAATTGAACTCTAAGGGAATTTTCAGCATCTCGGCTCAATGAAACTTGCGAAGTTAATTTTCTTTTTTCATTATCGAGGTCTTGATTATCTCTTTGAATGGTTCTCAATTCTAATGCTAATCGCTTCATATCCGCATCATGAATACCACTTTCTTCAACAAAAGCAGCTAACTTGACCTCCAAATCCTTGATAGTATTCTCTTTATTTTTGTTGTCTCTTCTGAGTCTAGCTATTTTTGCACCCCAAATAAAATAAGCCATTAATATTCCTAATAAAAATGCAACAACATGGTAAAGTATAAGCCACAAGCTATCTTCTTGCGCGAATTGATTAAAAAACTCCATTATTTTTAGTTTTTATAAGAAAAATCAAAATAAAGATCGTTTGGCTACTGCAAAATCATAATTGAGAACGATCTAAGATTTGATTGTCAATTTTTTATTGTTTGTGAATTTGGACAAGAATACGGTAATTCAGTAATAAAAGCAATAATAAGTGTTTCATTGCTCAAAAGATTATTTAATAACAATGTTTACTCGTCTGTTTTTCTCTCGTCCTTCTTCTGTTTCGTTGGTCGCAATCGGTTCTGTATGTCCTTTCGAATCAATATTAATTCGATCTATTGGCATTTCTAGCGATTTTACGAGGTATTTAAGGGCTGCTTTTGCGCGCCTTTTACCTAAATCTTTATTGTATTTTGCTTTACCTTTATTATCTGTATGACCAATAATTGTAATAGACTTTTCTAAATTATCAGGCAGAAGCAAATAGGTTTTGACCGAGTCAGCATAATTTTCAAAAGCTTGATTTGGTACAAATTCATCAGAATTGTATTCAAAAGTAATCTCGGAAAAAGTCATATTGGTGAAGGTATATTTGGGCTTCACATTAACATTATAATCATCTGGTCGCTCATCGTTACTGATAGCCGAGAAAGAAATGGGTTGAGATAGTGCGTTATCATCAATTTTGCTATCTAAGCTAATTCGATCAGAATTTATACCTTTTTCTACAAACCAATTGCGTAAAGCATCAGCACGCGCCATTCCTAAATTTTCATTAAAACCTAAATCCATTAAAGAATCCTTTTCACTACTCCACAATCGTCCTGTTATGGTCATTTGTGTGTTCGGATTTTCATTCAAATAAGCTAAAACCCCTTTTAAATAGGCATTATTATTATCATTTAAAATTGGATTAAATTGAAATTCTTGAAAGGCAAATTGATCATAACCTTCAAGTAATACGCTATCATTGACTACAAAGTCAAGGTCATTCGTACGTTCAATATCAATAACATTGTTTTGTTGTGCATTAAGATCTGCATTTTCATTGCATAGATCCAACATTCGGCAAACGACATCATAACGGGCAAAGGCTGTCCATCCTAAAAAGACCAAAAACACAAGAACGGCTCTCATAGTTTGATTTTGGATTGTATGATTAAAAGAAGAGGCTTTTTTTGATTATTGTTAATAGATTTTAATATTTACAATTGTTGTAATTATTAATCAAAAACAGTAATTAAAAACAAGCTTCTTTTGTATTTTATTTTCTATATCATTGATAATCAAAGATAAAGAAATTATTTATTTTATAAATGTTACAGTGTAATTATTATTAGGTACAGGTAAGTATTCCTTTTTGCAAGCGATAAAGTTAATAATTTTGAATGAAACTTTCTAATTGAGAATTGAGAGTTGAGAGTTGAGAGTTGAAAGTTGAGAATTGAGAGTTGAAAATTAAGCATTGAAGACTGAAAATTGAAAGCTGAAAATTCTCAACTTTCAATTTTCAACTCTTAACTATACCAAGTCATTTTTGAGTAAATATTCAGCAATTTGAATAGCATTTGTTGCAGCTCCTTTACGAAGGTTATCTGAAACAACCCACATATTTAGTGAATTATCAGCAGAATGATCTCTACGAATACGACCAACAAAAACATCATCTTTGCCATGAGATAATAAAGGCATCGGATAAACATTGTTTTTCACATCGTCCATCACGACAACTCCTGGCGTGTCGCTTAATAATTGACGAACTTGACCTTCTTCAAAATCCTTAGCAAAAGTAACATTGATACTTTCAGAATGACCGCCTGTCGTTGGAATACGAACCGCAGTAGCTGTAATTCTCAATGAATCATCATTTAAGATTTTTTGAGTTTCATTGACCAATTTCAATTCTTCTTTAGTATAGCCATTATCATAAAAAACATCACAATGTGGAATAGCATTTCCATAAATTGGATGTGGATAAGCACGTTCTACGTTTTCTTCTCCTGCGGCTTCTTGTTCGTATTGACGAACAGCTTTTACGCCTGTTCCTGTGATAGATTGATAAGTAGAAATTACTAACCTTTGAATGCCATAAGCTTCATGCAAAGGTGCTAAAGCTAAAACCATCTGAATGGTTGAGCAATTCGGATTAGCAATAATTTTATCCTCCTTAGTTAAGACATTTGCATTAATTTCGGGAACAACCAAGCGTTTGGTTTTGTCCATTCTCCATGCAGATGAATTGTCAATAACCGTTGTGCCTGCTTCTGCATACTTAGGAGCCCATTCCAAAGAAATACTGCCTCCAGCTGAAAAAATAGCGATATCCGGTTTTATCTTCACTGCATCTTCATTGGTGATAATCGTATATTCCTTTCCTTTAAACGTTAGCTTTTTACCTGCTGATCTGGCAGATGCCACGGGATAAAATTCGGTAATCGGAAAATTTCTTTCTGCTAACAATTGGCACATGACTGTTCCTACAAGACCAGTCGCGCCTACTACAGCTACTCTCATCGTTTTAATTTTTATAGATTTGGTTGTCAAATCTAATGATGCTTGATAAAATTTTTTCCACTCTCTAGAGTGGTTTTTATTTAATAATTAAATATTGAATTAATCAACATTTAATTTGATATACATATACAAAATAAAGCAATAACTTACATTTAAACCTCAATTTTTAAGAAAAATACATTCTTTCTTAACCTTTTTTGAGAAAATGCTAACAAAATATCTTCATGTTTATCTTTTATGTAAAAAAAACTTGTTCGATCGACTTTCATTTGATATTCATTAATATATAGAAAGGAGGTATTTAAGTTGATTTATTTTTAATACAGGCGTAAATTCTCGTAATTTGTATTTTGTTAATTACGATATAAATATTTAACCACACTAGAAAATTATCAAAAATGCTCAAAACGAATAATTTGTCCTACACTTATAATAATAGTGTAATGATTGATTTTCCTAATATTGATTGTAAAGCTGGCGAACACTGGCTTTTGATTGGTCAATCTGGAACAGGAAAAACAACTTTATTGCATTTGTTGGGTGGTTTGCGCAGAACCCAGAAAGGAGGAATTGAAGTGGCTGGGCAAGATTTGGGTAAACTAAATTCGGATCGGTTAGATCGTTTTCGAGGTGAAAATATTGGTATTGTTTTTCAACAGTCTCATTTTATTGGTTCGTTGACCGTAGAGGAGAATTTACTACTTGCTTTATATCTCGCTGGCAAAAAACAAGATAAAACTAAAGTCAAAAGTTTATTATCAAGATTGAATTTGGCGGATAAACTCCAATCAAAACCGAGGCAATTAAGTCAAGGAGAACAACAGCGAGTCGCGATTGCAAGGGCATTAGTCACACAACCGAAAGTTATTCTGGCGGACGAACCGACTTCGGCACTTGATGATGATAATTGTCAAGAAGTCATTCAATTATTAGAAACAGAAGCGAAAGCACAAAACGCTTCATTGCTCATTGTCACACACGATCAGCGCCTAAAGGATTATTTCAATAATACGATTGAATTAACCAAAGGGAAAATGTTGAAGGAATAATTAAACCTTGACTAATCATTATTATTCGGTCAAGCCTCATGATTTTCAATTCTCTCATTTTATTAAAAAGAAACATGAACTTATTTAATTTAAGTTGGAAAAATATACAAATTAAGCCGCTTTCTACGCTGTTAAGCCTGATTTTGTTTGGTTTAGGTGTTGGGATTATCACTATTTTATTATTGATTAATCAACAATTACAAGAAAAATTTCAAAAGAATTTGGCTGGTGTAGATATGGTTGTAGGCGCGAAAGGCAGTCCATTACAATTGATCCTTTCTAGTATTTATCATATTGATAATCCGACTGGAAACATCTCTTTGCGAGAAGCAGCTCTTTTGAAAAAACATCCACGTATCGCACCTCTTATCGAAAAAACTATTCCGTTGGCTTTGGGCGATTCTTACAAGGGGTATCGAATTGTCGGAACAGAGCACAGTTACGTCGAATTGTATGATAGTGCGACCGCTGCAACTGCTAAATTGTGGCAAAAGGATTTGGAAGTAACAATAGGTGCGAAAGTAGCCGCTGAATTGCAACTCAAAGCTGGGGATGAATTTTTTAGTGCGCATGGTTTGATGGATGATGGACATAATCATGAAGAAAATCCCTTGAAAGTCGTTTCAGTTTTGCCAAAAACAAAAACGGTTCTTGATCAACTCATTTTAACTAATGTCAGTACAGTTCGATTGTTACACAAAAAGCCAGAAATTGAGTTTGATGAAGAACATGAAGAGGAAGAAGGACACGATGGGCATGACCACGAAGGACATGACCACGAAGGACATGATCATGATGAACACGATCACGAACATGAGCATGAAGAAAAAAAGGTAGAGCCGATTGATTTAGATGATCCGACGCAAGGCTTGACGAGTCTTTTAGTCTTTTTTAGATCGCCTATGGGCAATTTGTTATTACCGAATTTTATTAATCAAAATACAAAAATGCAAACCGCTGCGCCAGCTTATGAAGCGAATCGTTTATACGAAATGATGGGCGTAGGTACGAGAGCATTACAGGTTTTGGCTTATGTGATTATTTTCATTTCAGCCTTGAGCGTGTTTATCTCGTTGTTTAATTCTTTGAAAGATAGAAAGTATGAACTAGCATTGATGCGTGTGATGGGAGCGTCAAGATGGCGATTATTTTTCTTGATTATTTTGGAGGGTTTGATGATTGCAATTTTGGGATATTTGATCGGTTTGGTGCTAAGTCATGGCGGAATGAGCATTTTTTCGGGAATGGCAGAGGATGCTTACCAATATTCTTTTGATGGTTGGCGTTTTCTAAAAGACGAACTATATATATTGATTGGTGCGTTGAGTATTGGCATTCTTGCAGCAGTTATTCCAGCATTGATTGCTTATCGAGTGGATATTTCAGAAACATTAACAAAATAAGAAAAAGCTATGAAACAGATTACAATAGTATTGGTAACTTTGATTTTTATTGCGGCATCAGGGCAAGAGGCTTTCGCCCAAAAGAAAGTCGCAAAGAAGTCGCAAGAGATGAATTATTGGACAGTTTTGTCTATGGTAATGATGCAAAAAAAGTTTGATGAAGATATAGGAATAGATATTGATGTGCCTAAATTTGGGAAGAAAGTTAAGGAGTTAAATGGTCAAGAAATCACAATTAGAGGTTACATTTTGCCATTGAAAGCGTCTAAAAACCAAAAATATTTTATTCTTTCAGCAGTGCCTTTTAATCAATGTTTCTTTTGTGGCGGTGCTGGGCCAGAGTCCGTGATGGAGGTATTTTCTACAAAACCTGTCAAAGCTTCTAAAAAAATGGTAAAACTTCGCGGCAAACTTCGTGTCAATTTTAACCCTTCTATCGGTCAAGTGTTATATACTTTGAAAGATGCAAAAGTCGTTGATTAGGAACAATATCGTATTATTTAAAAACAAAAACAATGAAAAATATACTATTAATCGCTTTGATCAGTTTGGGGTGGGCAAATGCCAATTTTGCACAAAAAAAGGCTAATCCAGATGTTTGGAAAAAATTAGAAAATGTTACATTTAAAAAACATTTTCATAAGGAATTAGGGATTTATGTGGATAAACCTATTTTTGGAAAAGGTGTGAAAAAGATCAGCAATAAAACCGTAACAGTCAAAGGTTATATTATTCCGTTGGAAGGTTATGAAGGACAAACTTATTTTATTTTTTCAAAGTTTCCGTACAGTATGTGTTTCTTTTGTGGCGGTGCTGGGCCAGAAACTGTAATGGAAGTCGATATGGTGAAAGGGAAAAAAATCAAATACACTTCTAAGCAAATCACCATAAAAGGCAAGTTAAAATTGAACGATGATAATATTGATAAATTAATGTATTTATTGGTTGATGCGGTTCAAGTAAAGTAGTTTCTGAATGTTAATTTATAATGTATAAACATACAAAACGAAGAAGAAAATGATGCCAAGAGATACTGTAATGAGAGTTGGTAGACCAACTGATCATTTAGAAGAAATTACAAAAATGTACGTCGAAGGTCTTGGATTTGAAGTGATTGGTGGGTTTGATGGGCATAGTAATTTTAGTGGTCGAATGGTTGGGCATCCAAAACATCATTATCACTTAGAATTTACGACACACGCGACCGAAAAAGCTGGACGTGCGCCTTCTTTGGAGAATTTATTGGTGTTTTATTTTCCAGATGATACGGAATATAAAAAGGCGGTAGATAGAATGTCGAATTCTGGTTTCAAAAAAGTAAAATCGTTTAATCCATATTGGGAAGGCGGTGCTCAAACCTTTGAAGATTTGGACGGTTATCGAGTGGTTATAAATGGCGGACCATCTCCATTCTAATCTTGAAACTAAGTTTACTAAATTTGCCCCAAACTTATGAAAATAAACTTGATGTTAAATAAGGTACTTGATAGGTTAAAAACTAAAATTTCATTAAATTCAATTGTTGAATTTTCTATATGGAATTTGGTTTTTAACCTTTTGTTTTAAGGGTAGGAACTATTTTTACGACATTTACTTCCCTCAAACTACTACAAAAGGGAGAAATAAGTATAAGAAATTTACCAGCATTAGCTGGGATGATTTATATTTATTATCTAATAGCAACTCTTGTATTTTTCGTTTTATTGAAGGTTTCAATTAGAGATAAAATATGGCTTTTTTTCTTAAATATCTTTTTCCTAAGATTAACTGGTCTAAATTTTATTATGGTAAACTTAGTAGAAAAGGAAAGTAATAATTGGTTCTTAACAATCATCGCATTAGCATTATTAATACTAATGGGAATAGGAGTGAGAGGCGGTTTATTACCAAAAGAAAATAGAAATACTACAGATATACTTGATGAAGGAATTTTGTGAAAGCTTATTTTTTTGGCTCTTTGATCATTATTATGGAAAATGTAAAAAACTGTTTTTAAAATAAAATTTCATTGAATTATAAAGGTTTTAAGTATTTGATAACCAATATTTTATTGGTCTAGTATCTTGCTCCTAATACCTGGCATTTCTAGTATTTTTAGATGTGGATTAATATTACAAAAAACAAGGAAATGAAAGGAACAATTATAGCAATTACAATAATTAGTATTTCAGTTTTTATATTAAAAGTTGGTGCAGAAGCACTAAGTGATGCTAAAAAGGAACATAGCAAAAAGAAGCGAGCGAAGACTTGGAATAATCAAATTGCAGTTTTTTTTGTTGATTGGGGAAATGTGAATATTAATGAAAATTTAGCTTTGCCGAAGAAAGATATAACTGATTGGAGCTATCCTTGGTATATGATCAAGCACAAAGACGGGCATTTTGAAAATACACTGGGCGATAAGATTAAAGCGAAAGACACGACAAAAATTCATCATCAATCCTACTGTTATTCGTTGGTTGATGATGATACGATATCGAGATTGAAATTTTCTAAAGCTCAACAGATTAGAGAAAAAGTTTTCATCAAATTGTATGATCAAAGTGCTTCAAACCATGAATCATTAACATTGGAAATGATTGATTTTAAGAAGTTTAATCCTACCTATAAGATTAACTATGTTTTTCCATATGATTCAATTGGTATCAAATTTCTACGAAAAGAGCTTGAGATTAAAGAGGAGATTTATCAAAAAGGAGGAACTTTAATTGGTAGAATTGACTTGGAATTAGAACAGAAAATCTATAAAGAAGTAAATGATAATCAAAAGGTCACTACAACAATTAAAAGATTGGAGGGTATTTTTGAAGTGGAAATTGAATAACAAACTTTAAGGTAATATGGACGATTTACAAGTATATATTCAAGAAATTAAACTGCATCTCATAAAAACACATGCAGAAGTTTTAAATTGGTTTGATAAAGCAGATACAATTAAAAATTATCAGCCTAAAAATGGCGGTTGGTCGATTAGTGAAATTTTAGAACACATTGCTTTGACGAGTCATTTTCTATTGATTTTGATTGATAAAGGGACAAGTAAAGCGATTAAAAATGTACAAAATCGGTCTTTAGAAAAGTTGATTACAGGGTTTAATGATGATTTGGAAAAGTTAGATGAAATCGGGATTACTCAATCTTTTGAGTGGATAAGACCAGAACATATGAAGCCGAAAGGCGTGAAAAGTGAGTTAGAAATCAAGGAAATATTAATAAATCAATTGAATATCTGTTTAAATCAACTAGAAAAACTGAAAAAGGGGGAAGGCTTGCTTTATAAAACAACGATGACTGTCAATCAGTTAGGGAAATTGACGGTTTATGAATATATTTATTTTCTGAGTAAACACGCCGAAAGACATATTCAACAAATGATGAACAACGAAGCAGAAATGGCAAAACTTAATCAGTCTATTTCAAATTAATAAAGTCTAAATAAGCTCTTATTCACTATCAAGCTAAGGATCAAAAGATATGAAATTCGAGGAATTAACAACGGAGAGATTAAAGTTGCGACAATTAACACCTAAGATATTTGATTATATTTATGAAGAATTATCCATGCCTCAGCAGTTAGAATTTTTAGGATTAAGGTCTGAAAAAGCACTTGAAATTGAAAGAAATAAATACGAAGATGGGCTTTGGACATACAATAAAAAGTTTTTATATTTTCAACTACTCGAAAAAGAAAGCGGAAAAATTATAGGCTGGTGCGGTTATCATACTTGGTATGTAGATCATGATCGCGCAGAAATTGGTTATGGTTTATTTTATGATGAATACAAAAGAAAAGGCTTGATGTCAGAAGCGATATTTCCAATAATTGACTATGGTTTTAGAAATATGAAACTCAATAGAATTGAAGCTTTTATTGAACCCAAAAATGAAGCGTCAATCCGATTGATCAATAAGTTGAATTTTGTAAAAGAAGGACATTTAAGAGAACATTATAGGGGAAATAACCAAATCGAGGATTCTATAATCTACGGTTTATTAAGGAAAGAATATGAATTTTGATTTAGAATAAAAAGGAGGCACTTATGAAAATAGCGGTTATAGATTTAGGAACAAATACCTTTCATTTGTTGATTGTTCAAGTTAATGAAGATGGAAGTTTCACGGAGGTTTGCCGAGATCGTCGATTTATTCATTTAGCAGAAAACGGCATTGAAACTATAGGCGAAGCACCTTATCAACGTGGATTGAAGACGATGAATGCCTTTGCTTTACAAATCATGAAATATCATGTATTAAAAGTGAGTGCAAAAGGAACAGCTGCTTTGCGAAAAGCTAGTAATGGCGCGGCATTTATCCAACAAGTTAAGCAACAAACTGGCATTCGAATTGAAACAATTTCAGGAGATGAAGAAGCGAGATTAATATATCATGGCGTGCGAGAATCGCTTGAAATGACCGAAGCTCCAATAATGATTATTGATGTTGGTGGTGGAAGTGTAGAATTTATTATAGCTAATCAAAACCGTATATTTTGGGCACAAAGTTTTCCTATTGGTGTGGCAGTTCTGCATCATCAATTTCATCAAAATGAGCCAATTGCTACCCAAAGTATTAAAGCACAATGGACATTTTTAGAAAAAACACTTGAGCCATTGACCGAAGCTTTGAAGCAATATCCTATTTCTGCGCTCATTGGTGCATCTGGTACTTTTGACGTATTGCAACACGCTATGACCATTGAGAAAAAATCAAAATTCTCTACAAATGTACAAATTGGTGCATTCCGCCCTTTCTATCATGAAGTGATTAAAGCGAATTTAGAAGAACGCCTTGCAATGAAACGAGTACCTAATCATCGGGCTAAATTAATCGTTGTCGCGTTAATTTTAGTTGATTTTGTATTGGAAAACTATCATATTGAGCAGTTGATAGTTTCATCTTTTGCTATGAAAGAAGGAATGATACAGGAATTAAAAAATGCATAGGGTTCAATAAAAAACAGGCTGCCAAAGTATAAATACTTCAACAGCCCATTTCATCATTAATAATCACTAAGATCTAATGTTTCTTAGAAAGCGATATTTACAGATAAGTTAAGAAGTGTTCCTAACTGACTGAAGTGATAACCATCATAAGTCATTTGAGCATAACGTTGGTTAAATGTAATCAAGTTAGACTGACCTTTCAAGTAATCAGCATCATCTAATTTAGCTTCAGGAGCAGAACCAGCATCAGCTTTGAACGACCATTCAGGTAAAATATTGAATAAGTTATTTACATTCAATGCAACAGTTACTTTATCAGTAGCTCTATAACTAACTGCTAAATCAGTAACAATTTTAGTAGCAAATTCAGTGTAAAGACCTTCATCCAAACCTTGTTGTCTGAAAGTAGTTGGTCCGAATACTGTATTGTTTAAAGCTACACCAAATTTACCCATTTGGTAATCTAAACCTAAGATAATTTTGAACAAAGGACGAGAAGAAAAGAATAATGCTTCTTGAGTTGCATTTGATACTGTTTGACCAGCAGCTTCTACAATTGCAGGATTTTTAACATCACCTACTCTTTCGTTCTGAATAGTATAGTTACCAGACAAGTTAATGCCCATAGTACCTTCACCTAATTCCAAACCTCTATAGTTAACAACGAAGTCAATACCAGAAGTTCTAGTATCCAATGCGTTAACAAAGAAACTCAAGTCAGAAAGGTTATTAGCTGTAAGAAGTGCATCAAGTGGCGTATTACCAGCATCAGTTGCACCAACCTCAGTACTCAAAATAATTCTGTCTTCTACTGCGATATTGTAGTAATCAACAGTAATAGTCAAGTTATCATTTACTCTAGTACCTAAACCAACAGTGATGTTAGTTGATTTTTCAGGTGTTAAAGAAGGAAGACCTAAAAGTCTAGCTTCTCTTGAGATATTGTTAATCAAACCACCAACTTGAATACCTTGACCAGGTACAAAGCTATACTGAGCTTTCTGAGTATAGATTTGGTGTAATAAAGGTGCTCTGAAACCAGTTGAAGCAGAACCTCTTAAAGTTACTTTACCATCAGCCAATTTGTAACGAGAACTTACTTTCCATACGAAAGCAGAACCAAAGTCACTATAATTTTCTAAACGAGCAGTTGCATTTACTAAGAAGTCATCCGTGAAATCCAATGCGATATCTGCATATCCACCAAAGTTGTAACGGTTGAATTTACCAGAGTTACGAGGATCATTACCAGAGAATGAATCTGGTCCACCACCTTCATAAGAAGATTCAGTACCTGCGATTACTTCGAAAGTTTCACTTCTAAACTCAGAACCGAATCCAATACCAACTACATCAGACAAACGTCTAGTAATGTCAATATTACCTACAGCGTGCTTGAAGCTAGTACCACCTACATCAAAAGAAAGTGGACTGTTTGCTTGATACTTTAAAGTAGTACCATCTGCATTCAATACTGTACTTCTGTTGTGAGAGTTAGTCACGAAGTAAGTTTGAGAGTTACCACCAACAGTGAAACTTGCATCTGTGATCCAGCCATTAGTTTCATTTTTAACACCGATAGTAGCATTATAATCGTTCAAATCACCATCAAAAGTTGGTACATAACCGATATACTCACCATTTTCACCATTAGGGAAGAAATCCGCTAAATAAGGGAAATCTGCTTGAGTTCTCCAATAAGGAGTTCTATAATTAGCAAAACTGTTTACTTTTTTGTAAACATAAGCTGCATTAGCATATAATTGTGTCTTATCAGAAATATCAAAACCAGCGTTGATTAAGAATTTAGCTGCTGTCGTTTCAGGAGAACCATTCACGTTATTAGCATCTGGATACTTATCCAAAAATGCTTGAACATCAGCAATGTCAGCACCAAAATCAGCTGCTTCCGCTGCTGCATCAACTTCCATACCTGGGCGATTAGCCAATTCTCTTTTTGATAAACTCATGCTATAATTAACAAAACCTTTACCATTGATACTCGCTCCATTATTGAAGTCAATACCATAAGTTTCGCCATCACCAGCAGAAGTCATACCTGCATTTAAAGTAACACTACCATAATTAGCATCATCTTTCAAAATGATATTCATTACACCAGCGATTGCATCAGAACCATACTGAGCAGAAGCACCATCTCTCAAAATCTCAACACGTTTGATTGCATTTTGAGGAATAGCAGAAATATCTGCACCTGTTTCACCACGACCTGGAGAAGTTTGAGTATATAATAATGCACTTGTATTTTTACGCTTACCATTGATCAAAATCAAAGTACGAGAAGGTCCCATATTTCTGATTTCAAATGGATCTAATAAAGAAGTCGCATCATTTACTGGCGTATTAACCGAGTTAAAAGAAGGAATCTTATAAGTCAAAGCCTTA
Source organism: uncultured Saprospiraceae bacterium (assembly GCA_937125475.1). Taxonomy (GTDB): domain Bacteria; phylum Bacteroidota; class Bacteroidia; order Chitinophagales; family Saprospiraceae; genus CAKZLL01. The sequence goes on from CAKZLL010000513.1 coordinate 16,821, forward strand.
TCAAAAGAATTTTGACCAGTTGCATTTAATTCAGTTGCGCTAATAACATCAATAGGTAAAGCCGTGTTCGTAGAAGAACGAGGAGCAGTACGAGTACCTGTAACAAGGATCTCATCTACACCAATTCCAGAAGTAACCATTGCAACATTTACTTCACTATTAGCAACACTGATTTCTACTTCTTGAGTAGCATACCCAAGGTAGCTAAATATTAAAGTTGCAGGAGTAGCAGTCAATTCAATAGAGAAAGTACCATCCGCACCAGTTGAAACACCATTAGATGTTCCTTTTTCTTCGATATTCACACCGATTAGAGCTTCGCCGTCTCCTGTGACCTTACCAGTTACTTGTGCAAAAGCAGCTTGACTGATAAATATGGCAAGAAGAACCATTAAAAAAGTACAATTTTTTTTCATAAACAATAATTGATTTAACGTAAAAAAAAATTAGGAAATTAAATATTTGGTTATTTATATAAAAAATAATTTAATACATATTTACTATGTATTATTTGGTTAAAGTCTTAGATTTATAAATTGCTTTATATTTATTTGAGAGGATATTTTGTCTTTTTAAAAGATTTTTTTTTGTGAAAAGTTGTTTTTTTATAAAATTATATTTTTTGTTAATTCCTTTATAGCATTATAAATTTTATAAAAAAATACTTTTGTAGTAAAATGTTGGGGTCGAAGGTAAGATATTTTTTTATAAAAAAACAAAAAATAAAATTGTATTTTTTGTTTGATAACTTATATGGAGTTTATTAAAGTGTTTTTGTAGACGGAATAAAAAGAAAGTAAACTATTATGTGAAATATAGTACATTAATTTATTGAAAATTGTAATTTGTTTTTAATTGATTATTAGGGAGAAAGGATGTTTTTAATGAAAAAATAAAAATAATAAGATGAATTGGGAATATTATATAGCAGAGTTGTCAAAAGATGAGTTAGGAAAAATAGCTTTGCCTATTTTTATTATAGCATTATTGATTGAGGTTTTTGTTGCACGTCGATCACAAAAACAATTATATAATGGAAAAGATACGCTCGTTTCCCTGTCAATGCTAATTATTGCGGCGTTTGTTGAATTTTTGCCTAAGTTATTAGCTTTTACTGTTTTTATGTATTTACATGAATATTCTCCTTTACAAGAGGTCATTCAGCGGCAATGGTGGGCTTGGATTTTACTGTTTTTCTTAGATGATTTTAGTTATTATTGGTTTCATCGGATGAATCATGAAGTGCGTTTATTTTGGGCTGGTCATGTTGTGCATCATTCGTCGGAATATCTCAATTTTGGAACAGCTTTGCGACAAGGAGTAGGGGAGCGGTTGCATAAATTCTTATTTTGGCTATGGCTTCCTTTGCTAGGATTTGATGCGTTAATGATTTTTGTTATGATTAGTATTAATTTATTTTATCAATTTTGGGTACATACTGAATTAGTGAATAAATTGCCAAATTGGTTTGAAGCTATTTTTAACACACCTTCTCATCATCGAGTGCATCATGCTTCAAATATTAGGTATTTAGATTGTAATCATGCTGGTGTTTTGATTATTTGGGACAAATGGTTTGGTACATTTTCGGCAGAGCAAAATGCTGATAAACCAGTTTATGGCTTGACCAAAAATATTGATTCCTTTAATCCTGCTTATGTTGCTACTCATGAATATTGGTCTATTTGGAAAGACATTCGACGCGCTAAAAAATGGTCGGATAAACTTAAATATATTTTTTATGCGCCAGGCTGGAGTCATGACGGCGTTGATCAAAGAGCTAAAACATTAAGAAAGAAAAGTAATAATCCATTTTGAAAAACGGACAAATGAAAAACGAGGCGTTTTGGAGGGTGTTTCTTTGACAGGAAGTACTTCGTTCATGGATTATGAAATAAGAAAAGACACATTAATTGAGATTGGAGGTACAAATGTTACGTCTGATGGAAAATGGACAATAAGAGAACATTTCGTTTTGGATGAAAATGGACATTCTGGCATAAGTGGTATAGATAGCGTATTAGATACAGACTTTAGTATTTTATTCAGAGAATAGTTTTGCACAAGTTTTTTAATTGAGTCACGTCTTACCTAAAAGAGGCATTAAGTACATGTAGATAGTTTGATATATTATAATATGTTTATTTATTACTAATAAATATTAATTTATTTTATATATTTAAAATAAAAACCATCAGCAAAATGAAATTCAACGCTATTCAAGAATCAAATCATCCAGTTCAATTTAATTTAAAGCGGAATCCAATGGACATTGGAGCTAATCGACTATTCTCATTATTGGTTATCGTTCTTTTTCCAGTTTTATTAATTAATGCTATCTTTTATACACAAATAGAGTTGCGCGGATTATCTCTATTCTTCGCAACAGGATCTGTGGCTGTTCTTTTATTATTAGTATATAGAAAAGCTATTCAGCAAAAAGATAAAACAGATAAAGTATTAATTATTGATGCAGACCAAATTAAAATTCTAGAGGCTGAAAAGGTAATTACTTCGATATCTATCAAAAACGTAATCATTCAAGGCTTAAAATGGGGAATGGAAGAAGGAAAGGAATTACCAGCTATCAGTATTTCAGGTGAAAAATTTCCTAAAATCACAATTGGTAGTTTAACTAATCAGGAAGTATGGGGAAAAACAACAGCTTCAATTGATACAACAAATTACTTAATTGATGATAAAGAATGGGATCACTTTTTGGAAAGTGTTATTGTTTCTAATTTATTACAAGAAGAAAATAGCAGATTTACATTAACTAAATTAGTAACAACATAAATAAAAAATGAAAAGCCCCGAAACCAAATAGTTCGAGGCTTTTCATTTAATACAAGTCTATTAAGCCGAATTTCGACTAGCATTTACATTTCCATACAAAGAACGCGTGACCATTTTTTCATAAGTCGCTAAATGTTCTGTATTTCCTGCAATTTTTTGAAGTGCGTATTGTTGAATTGTTAATAATGGTAGTACAATTTCTTCCCTGATGCTAATAGAGGCTTTCGAAGTTTGTTCTTCTTCCATTAATTCGCTGTAATCAGCGATTTCTAGCATCATTTCCTTAGATAATGCATACTCATCGTTCAACACTTTCCAAAATTCGCCAAACTCTGGGTTTTCTTCCATATATCTGGTTAATTCAAAAAATGTTTTGGTCAATGACATCATACTATTCAAAATCAACGATTTGAAAAAGGAAACATTCTGGAATAATTCCTTCACTTCCTCTATCCTGCCTGCTGCTTTCAAAGTTGAAATAGCTGTTCCAATACCAAAGTATCCAGGTACATTTTGCTTCAACTGACTCCACGATCCTACAAAAGAAATCGCTCTCAAATCACTTAAAGTCAATTGCTTTTTATTACCACGTTTTCCTGGGCGACTACCAATATTGGTTTTGCCATAATATTTAAGCGTACTCATTTTTTCGAGATACGGAATAAACATTTTATGCTGCTTTAGAGCTTGATATTTTGCATAACTAATTTCACTCAATTCAGTCATTAAATCACGTTCAGTTGAGTTGATTTGAGTTTGTTCATCATCAAAAATATGATTTGTCATACCAGCCGTAATCAATTGTTCACAATTGTGTTGGAACTGATCTATCGTTCCATACATGCTTGTAATCGTCTGACCCTGAATAGTTAACTGGATTTCATTATTAGCAATGTTTTTACCTTGAGAAGCATAAAAACGATGCGATTTTCCTCCACCACGAGCAGGAGGTCCACCACGACCATCAAAGAAAACGGCTTTAATTCCGTTATCGGTCGAAACGTTACTAAGTGTTTCTTTTGTATTGAAAATTGACCAATTGGCTTTTAAATAACCGCCATCTTTTGTACCATCAGAAAAACCGAGCATAATGGATTGCTTCTTATTTCTACGCTCTAAATGCGCTTGATAAATTGGCATATTATACATGGTATTCATCACAGCTTCCGAATCTGTCAAGCCTTTGATTGTTTCAAAAAGCGGTACAATATCCATGTCTATTTCGTCCGTTTTCCAACCACAAAACTTAAATAAACCAAATACAAAAAGCATAGAGAAAATATCCTCTGAATTACTAATGATATAACGATTACAACCTTGCTCACCATTAAGGCGTTGGATTGTCTTGAGTTGCTTAATATTTCTAATTGTGTCTGCAATAATTGGCTCATCGAACAAATGTTCGTCAACAACAACGTCGCTTTCCGTCAAAATCTTGATCAATTCCGCTTCTGATAATTCTTCAAAAGGCTTATCAGATAAACGATATGTTTCAATAATCGCTTTGATCACTTTGATATGAACCGAGTGATCCTGACGAATATCCAATATCGCAAAATGCGTTCTGAATATTTTTACACGAGTAATAAAATCCTCGACTAAATCTAAAAATAAACCGTTATGCTCTAGTTTCAAAATATCACGAATGCTATACATAGGATGTAAAATATCCTCAGCAGTAATATCAGATTGAAGAGCAAACATATTTTTATAAATCTTATCGCTCAAATCCTTTAGAATCGAATCAATATTTTTGAAAGATAGTCTTCTACGTAGTTTTTTTAGGTGATTATAATAGCACTTCATCAGCGTCATGCGCAATTCATCAGCTACTTTTCGAGTGATTTCAGCCGTTACAAATGGATTACCATCTCGATCTCCACCTGGCCAAAAACCCAATTGAATAAGGTTGTAATTTTCTAATTTATCATCAGGAAAAAGTCCTTCTAACTGTTGATACAAATCACCAATCGCATCATAATAGACATTGCGTAAGTAGTTGATAATACTTCTTGCCTCATCATAAGGCGTTGGTTTTTGCTTTTTCATAAAAGGCGTTTTGCCTAATTGTTGTAGCAAAAGATTGATGTCATTGATAGAATTATTAGAAATCGCATCGCCCAAATCTTGAATGATATGCTGGACGGCAGAAGGATAAAATTGAGTTGGATGCGCTGTGAAAACAATTCTAATAGCGAAATCTGATAATTTTTCCTTTAAAGCTTCTTTTTTTCCTTGAGCTGTTGCAATTTGAAGCAAATCTTCAATCGTTTGATTTTCACCCAACGAAACAATAGATTTGAACGCAGCATCTTCAATACTATCAAATAAAACGACTTGTCGCTCTACATACTGAATGACGCGAAACAGGAATTCAATCTGTTCTTCTTCGGTTGCAAATGAAGTATAACGTCCAAAAAAACTACTTACAATTTCTTTAGGGTTCTCTCCTTTTGTAAAACCCTCAGCGCTATGATTGGCTAATATTGGAATCAACATCCCGATATTAGAAATCTTTTCATAAGGTAATTTCATGAAAAGACTGTTGTAAATATGATACTTATTCAGTACCATATCATTAAATTGATTAACTGTTTTATTTTTCATAATAATCATTTGTTGGATGTAAAATCCGCCTATTTAAGTGTAATTCCGCTGAAAAGCCTGCTCTTATGGCATTCTTATTATATTCTTTATGAATTATAACAAAAAATAAAAATACTCAACGAAAGTTCCTACTTTGGT
>CAKZLL010000514.1 GCA_937125475.1 uncultured Saprospiraceae bacterium
AAGGACTTACTCGTATGAATAAGTTATTTCTAGAAAGAAAAGTTAAAAAGACTTATCTCGCGGTTGTGACTGACCGACCAAATCCGCTAAAAGGGCATTTGACCCATTATTTACAAAAAGATAGAGATCGAAACAGAACGCACGCTTATAATACACAACGATACAAAGACGCGAAAAAAGCGGATTTGGATTACGAATTAAAAGCCTCTATTGCGAATCATCATTTGATCGTCGTAAAACCAGAGACAGGTCGTCCTCATCAAATTAGAGTACAACTTTCAAGATTAGGTTGCCCAATTAGAGGTGATTTGAAATATGGTTCAATCATCAAAAATAGAGCAGGAACTATTCATTTACATAGTTATAAATTGGAATTTATTCATCCAATAAAAAAAGAACCTGTTACAATAACTGCATTTCCTCCAAGAGAGCAGATTTGGAATACTTTCCGTGGTTTACTTTAAATCAAAAAAATTTGATTTAAATACAATTATATTAAAAAGCTTGTAAGATTTAGCTAAGAACTAAATTTTACAAGCTTTTTTTAATTAAGTGAGATTTTCAACGCTTAGCATATCCGTTACGTGACATAGTAAATTAGAGGTAAAAAAATAATTTGGTCTGAATTTTGACATTTGATAATAAAAATTATTTCAAATCCAAACACTAACACAAATTTATTATACGCTGATATGAAAAAAATATTCTATTCAATAATTCTATTTTTATCAATTTTAATCGTCGCCTGTTCTCCAGAGGGCGGTTCGGATGAAGATCACGCAGTAAAGGACACCGAACTCAATGGTTTATTAGATGCTGCATCTGGTGGGCAAGGTAGTCAATTTTATAAATTTCCTGCGTCCTATAGTTATGATAGCATTCCACAAGACCCAAATAATCCAATTACTTCAGAAAAGGTATTGCTTGGGCAAAAATTGTTTCACGAGACCGCTTTAGGTATTGAGGCTAAAATGCCTTCTTGTATTCAGACTTTTTCTTGTGCGTCTTGTCATGCTGCGGCTTCGGGCTTTCAAGCTAATCGAATTCAAGGTTTAGGCGATGGCGGAATGGGATTTGGTACTAAAGGAGAAGGACGTTCACTTCATCCTGATTATAATGAAGTAAGAGTTGATGCTCAAGCTATTAGAACACCTTCTGCACTCAATTCAGCTTATCAAAAAAATATGCTTTGGAATGGACAATTTGGCGCAACGGGTCTAAATACAGGAACAGAAAGTCAATGGACTGCAAACACGCCTTTAGCTACAAATCACCTTGGTTTTGAAGGAGTAGAAACGCAAGCTATCGCAGGTTTGACTGTTCATAGAATGAAATTGATTGATGGTTTTATTCAAAATACCTTGTATAAAACGCTTTTTGATGCGGCTTTTCCAGCGGATATTCCACAAGAAAGATATTCTTTACTAAATGCAGGTTTAGCAATTGCAGCTTATGAAAGAACACTTTTGGCAACACAAGCTCCTTTTCAAGAATGGCTCAAGGGCGATGTTCGAGCGATGACTTTGGAACAAAAAGAAGGCGCAATCTTATTTTTTGGAAAAGCAGGATGTGCAGATTGTCACAATAGTCCAGCACTTAATGACATGGATTTCCACGCTTTGGGCATGAATGACCTGTATCAAGAAACTAGTATTGAAACGTTTAAAACTGCTCCAGATAATGGTGAAATTAAAGGAAGAGGCGGTTTTACAGGTAATCCGCAAGATGATTATAAATTCAAAACACCTCAATTATATAATCTAAAAGACTCGCCTTTTTATGGTCATGGTGGTTCATTTAGAAGCGTTGAAGAAATTATTCGTTATAAAAATACAGGTACAGTTCAAAATGAAAATGTCGATCCTAATGCAATTTCACCGCTATTTCTTCCACTTGGTTTGACGGATGAAGAAATTACCAATATCGCTGATTTCATTAAAAATGCTTTATATGATCCTGAATTAATGCGTTTTCAACCGAGTAGTTTGCCTTCTGGTTTTTGTTTTCCAAACAATGACCCTGTTTCTAAGAGTGATTTAAATTGTAATTAATGTAATATTAGAAATTACAAATTTAAGAAAAGCGCAATGTTCTGTTATGTATAAAAATGACAGAACATTGCGCTTTTTTTTTATAATTTTACTGCAAATAATGTATAATTATGAAAAAAGCAATCGCTATTATTTTCGGTTTATTTTTAATCTTTATCATCGCTTGTGATGATGAGCAAAACAATCAACATATTGCTCTTGATGAATTATTAACCAATTTAATCAATACCAATGGAACAGGTATTGCAAATTATATTTTCCCTGCTTCTGATGATTTAGCCAATATTCCACAAGATCCTAAGAACTTACTTTCTCCTGAAAAAGTCGCGCTCGGTCAATTGCTTTATCACGAAACAGGACTCGCACTTAATCCGCGTCAACCTGTTGCTTTAAATACTTATTCTTGTGCTTCTTGCCATTTTGCGAGTGCTGGTTTTCAAGCCAATCGCATTCAAGGTTTGGGCGATGGCGGTATTGGTTTTGGTATCAATGGCGAAGGCAGGCAAAAGGGCGATACTTACGATATTGCCGAAATTGATGCGCAATCCATCCGAACGCCAACAGTCTTAAATTGTGCTTATCAACAAAATATGCTTTGGAATGGGCAATTTGGGGCAACTGGCGCAAATACAGGCACAGAAAATCTTTGGACACCAGGCACACCTAAATATTTCAATATCTCTGGCTTTGAAGGGGTAGAAATTCAGTCAATCGCTTCTATGGGCGTTCATCGTTTAGAAATTGATACAAACAGCTTAATTTCAACGGTTTATCAATCCCTTTTTGATGCTGCTTTTTCGGATATTCCTGTTGCAGAACGCTATTCAAGAGAAAATGCAGGTCTAGCTATTGCAGCTTACGAAAGGACTTTATTGGCAAATGAAGCGCCTTTTCAAACTTGGTTAAAAGGAGATAGTCGAGCTTTAACGCTTTCGCAAAAAGAAGGTGCAGCCTTATTTTTTGGAAAAGCTAATTGTGTTGATTGTCATCAAAATGCAGCATTAAATGATATGAATTTTTATGTTTTGGGCATGAAACATTTGTATGAAACGACTGATCAAACGGTTTTTAAAGCCTATGCGACAAGCGCAGAAAACTACGGTCGAGGCGGCTATTCTGGACAACCTGAGGATTTTAATGCTTTTAAAACACCTCAATTATATAATTTAAAAGACTCGCCATTTTTGGGACATGGCGCGAGTTTTCGATCGGTGGAGGAAATTATTCGCTACAAGAATAAAGCGATTCCCGAATCAAGTGTCGATGAAACTTATCTTGCATCTCAATTCAAACCATTGGGTTTATCTGATTTAGAGATTTTTCAATTGGTTGATTTTATTGAAAATGGGCTTTATGACCCAAATTTAAAAAGATACGAACCTGAAAATTTACCTTCTGGTCTTTGTTTTCCTAATAATGATCCTGTTTCTAAATCGGATTTGGATTGTTTATAATAGGTATTTCGGGCAAAATTGGGGCGTAGGGCAAAGGCGTGCCTTTGCCCTACGTTGTCCATTTATCGAACAGTTACTTCAATTTTGGGAATGTCCGTTCTGGCTTTTTGTCCTAGAGATTGTTCTTGCGCTCGCTGAATTGCACTCGAATCATAATAAGTTAAAGCCTGTTCCATTAAAAAGGAAGGATCAATTGAGCTTTCAGCAATTGGCGGATTAGTTCTTAAAGTTTCTTTTTTAGGTAATACTTTTTTAGTTTCCGACCTTGTTTTTTTCTTGATTTTGGGAGTAGGGATTATTTTTTCTAAATAAATAGTATCTGTTTTATAAACAAAAACTTGTTCGATTTCTTTTTGAATAATAGGTACTGGCGTTTTTTGATTGGCATTAAAATAATAAAACAAACTACCTAAAATTCCCAAACTTAATAATATCATCCAAAGCGGAATTGGTATCATTAACCAACTCAAAAGTGAAATTCCACTTCGATTTTTTTCTCTAAATTGATTGTTTAAATTTTGCTTAATCAATGGATTAGGGCGAGCGTTTACTTGATTAAAAGCAGTTTTTGACTGCTGCAAAACCGCGTACATTTCCTTATATTCAGACATAGAAACCACTGATAAAACGGAGTTTCGTTCTTGTTCGGTCAATGCCTCAAAGGATTTATTTTCAAGTAATTCTTGTATATTTTTCATTGATTTTTATTTACAAATGCTTACTAGTCTTTATCGCCAAAAACTAATCAATATAGCTTTCTTGATGTTTTTTCAGGTTTTTCCTCAATTTTTGGGTTGCTGAAAATAAGCGTGATTTTACCGTGCCTTCTGGGCAATTCAATATTTTGCTAATCTCTTTTACTGCTAATTCATCTTTGTATCTTAATATAAAACAAGCACGATGCGTTTCAGGTAATTGCATCAAAGCAGCCATTAAATCTGTTTCAAAAACGATTTTATCAAAATCAATTTCTGTGTAGGTCGTTGTCGCGGTTTGCAATAACTGATGCTGATCGTAAGCTTTTTGCTGATTATTTTTTTTGCGATATTCATTTTTACAAAGATTATTCGCAATGGTATAAATCCATGTTGAAAATCGTTGACGCGCATCGAATGATTTGGGATTTTCGATTATTTTCAAAAATAATTCTTGTGTAAAATCATTGGCTTTCGCCTCATTTTGCCAAAGCATTTTATAAAAAAAGAAATACAACTTCGAACTATACCGATGATACAATTCATCGAAAGCAGGGGATTTGCCTCGCTGAATGGACTTCATCAAGTCTTCATCCGAATAAGTATTGTATTTCTTTTTTTTAAAAAACATAGATTTCAGCTAAGTCTAACAATTGAACAAAAGTCCAAATAAAACATTAATAATCAATCAATTATAACACAAACAACTTCTTAACAATCATCATTTTTGAAAAAACCTTTAAAATTTTCTTCCTTACCATTTGCTTTTCCAATTAATAAAATAAGCGCTCTTATGGCTTGTGCTTCGGTTTTATCTCCGCTTTTGCTATAATGCTTATGCAATAAAAACAAACTAGGAATATAAGTCATATTAACATGATCAACCATTTCTTGCCCTCTGTCATATCCTACTGGTTTGATGATATAATCCAGTACAAATTTATGATTAAAGTTATTCTTAATGACCGCTATATTGTCAAATTGTTTTTCAGAATATTGATACGTTAAACCTGTTAAATAAAGATTATCTTCAAAATTACCTCGAAGCGTAGGGCTAGTTGTTGTTGAAAAATGAAGAGCTTTGTCACTATTTTTAATCAAATGATTGATCAAATTCTTCTGTAAATCCTTATCATCTGCTCCGCCTGTAAATGCTGGAATTTTCAATTCCTTGAATATACGATTAGCATAATCTAAATTTTGCAATAGATGAATATTCAATAATAAAACGTCATTTCTCACACCTTTTGCGTGTTGCAACATCATCCCAGGATACGTGTCATTATCGCCATACGTAATTAAAATACCATCTTTGCTGACAGATTGTAGTAAGTTATAATTCCAAGCCAACATTGCCTTAGAGTAATATTCACTTTTATAAACTTTAGTCATAAATTTTTTGACTGTTGGCAAATCTCGTTTCAATTCTGCATTTTGCGCCAAGCTTCTATATGTTTCTGGGCGATCTGGGTCGATTTCATAAGCTTTTTTGAGGTGCTCGGCATTGTCTGGATTCCAAACATCTGCCCAATGCTGAATCAAATGATTTTCAAAAGAATTAGGAATAGCTTTAGCAACAGCGGCTACAATATCCTTTTCAGCGGAATTTTGTACTTGTCCGAAAATTCGAGAATAGCGAGAAGCAATATAATAATTGAGCCAAGCCGCAGCATCAGTTGGCGTTTTGTCTACGACAATTTTCCATAATTTGGCTTGTTGAATATAAAATTCGCCAGATTTTTGTTCGATATTGATCGAATGCATTTTCACAGGTTTTGCTGGATTATTTTGGCAAGCTGTCATATTAGCCAACATCAAGAAACTACATAAACAAAGAATATATTTCATCATTATTTTTTTAAGAAAATTATTAAAAAAGGCTGTACAGTCATAAATTCATCCCCTTATACACACGAGTTTCCAAAACGTTCGTATTTTTATTACAAATTTTAAAAATATTCAAATCATGGAAAAAATAGATTATAAAAAACAACTCAAACATTTGTATAAAGCTTCCGCTAAAAAGCCTGTTATTGTGAATGTACCAGCTATGAATTTTTTCATGATAGATGGGCAAGGCAATCCTAATACTTCGGAAGAATATAAAAATGCCGTTGAAGTTTTATTTAAATTGTCCTATACCATTAAGTTTATGATCAAAAAAGGCGAAATAGCCAAAGACTATGGCGTGATGCCGCTAGAAGGACTTTGGTGGATGGATGGTGAATTTGATGTTGATAAAAAAGATGAATGGAAATGGACAATGATGATGATGCAACCCAAACTCGTCACACCCGAAATCGTAAATGAAGCCATTGAAATAGTGAAAGTCAAAAAAAATCCGCCTGCATTGCCCTTGGTTCGGTTTGAACATTTTGAAGAAGGGAAAGTTGTGCAGATTTTGCATGTTGGACCATTTACAGAAGAAGGGCCAACTGTCGAACGGATGCACGCATTTGCGAAAGCGGAAGGTTATCAATTAAGGGATAAACATCATGAAATCTATTTGTCTGATATTCGTCGTGCTGCGCCTGAACGATGGAAAACGATATTAAGACAGCCTGTTTTATAATATTTTCATAAAAAAATGATAAGGACAAATGAGTTATTCGTCCTTATCATTCTATTTAACAATTAACGTATCTAAGCGATATTCCTCGGTGTCATGGAAAATATTTTTAATTTTAAATGAAAAAAAATTAGTAAATGACTAGGCATTTATTGTAGAAAACGCGGTGCTTAAGTAGTCAGACAGAAATAATAGCATTTTTTTTATTTTACTTTTCAATTGCACCGCTACTTTAGTGCGGTGATTGAAATGGTAGAAATATGGGTTTTAACCCAACAAAGTGCTATTTTGGGCTAAAGCCCGATATTTTTAATGCCCTACTATCACCGCACTAAAGTAGCGGTGCAATTGTTCGTTTAAATTTGTCCAACTACTTATTTACTTTTATTAGTACAATATAGACTTCGTTTGTCACTTCAATTTTCAGTAAAATAAACAACTTACTTAATCAATCTCAACGCCTCTCTTTTACTCAAATTACTCAACTCAGTTTTCTCCACAAATGCCATTACCCACGCTGGATTTGTTCTACTATATTCCCTTAAAACCCAACCTATGGCTTTATTAATAAAAAACTCCTTCGATCCTAATAATGAATTAATTCCCAAACTTAACAGCTCAATATCTATTTCTTTTTTGTATTTTAATTGAAATAATAAAGCCGACCTTTGCAACCAAATATTATTGGATTTGAGCCATTTATTCACATAAATACTTCTTTCTTCTGGGTATATTTTAAAATATCCACCCATTAATTTGACCGCAATCATATCAACGGTATCCCACCAAGATTTGTTAATGACCATATATTCCAACAATTCAATATCTTTTTTTTCAAATCGCTTGACATATTTCAAGACCAAATCTTGCGCAAATAGTTGAAATTCTCTTTGTGGCTTTTGCCAAAGTGCCTTTACAATTTCGGCTAATTCCTCCTTTTGTGGCAAATATTCTTTGACAAGAAATGGTTTTTGAAGCACTCTTCTCGTTGGTGATGTTAATCCATAAAATTCAAATTGATTGCGCATATATGCCTTTTGCTTCAAAGCAGTTTCCTTGTTGGCTTCGCTGCTTAATTCGATTTCAAGTGTGTGAATAAACTTTGTCATTTTGATTTTAGGCTTTTAAAGTTAATCTCAATTTTTCAATATTTCAATATTTATGCTCCATATAGACTTCTTCAAAAACAATATCATCTTGATAATCAGGTAGTTCTGTTTTTGTTTTATTAGAAGAAATGATTTTTAATGTTTTTTTCTCAATTTGGCCTTTAATCGTTCTATGTATTACCTCCTTTTTAGGTTTTTCTAGGAAAGTCACTTGAATTTGATTGGCTAACTCCATTTCCTTCTGATTTATACTCTTATCTTCCATAAGATATCCAACCCTTTTTTCTGTCTCACTCCATTGATATATAACTCTAAATGATGCCAATTCCTCCCGATTAGGAATACTATCAAAAGGAATCAAAATAGAATTATCTGCGTGTAATATCATATCCTTTTTTACATCAGTCAATCCAGCATCAAAATCATATATATATATAATTTTTATTTTCCGATTTTTCAATTTAGACTTCTTATCCGTAGAGAATTTGATGCTATAAAACTTTTGCTGATGATCCATCTTATAACTACTTCGCAGATCTGGTTCTGTCACTTCATATTGATTATGAAATGTGATCTTATTTCTGTTTTTCTCCCAAGTCCCTTTATACTCTCTCCATAACAAACAACTAGTATGTTCCCTATTCCAAAATTCAAATGTTCCATCAGGCTTTATAGTTATTTCATTAATTCTGACTTTTCTGAAATCAGTTAATGCTTTCTGTGCAGAAGTATCATTTAGATAAGTTATTGGTTCTGTTTCCTTAGTTGTAGGAATTACGAGTAATAATATTATAAAGGTTAAAAGTTTCATGTTTTTAGTTTTAATAAGTAGTCAGACAGAAATAATAGCATTTTTTTTATTTTACTTTTCAATTGCACCGCTACTAAACAGGCTAGTTTTTCAATGCCCTTTATTTTTTCTGCATTACGAACCTCACCAATACACTCGAAAGCTTTGCCAGAATAAGAATAGATCTATAAACTGAGAAAGTCCTAAAGTTTGGCTATTTCAAAACGGCGTTTTAAAGAAGTAGAGCGCTTATAATCTATTCTAATTTGTTGCATTTTAATATTAAAAATAACAACTTCATTTTTATAAATAGCCAATTGTTTCAAATCTTTTAGGCTCTTAATAGCCAAATCATAAGATTTTCCCGTTTTTCTATCCAAATTAAAATAAACACCTTTCCAGAGGTTAGCCTGAGATTGATCTAGTTTTCTCATTTTAGCTTCATATTTTCTTCTCGCTTCTGCCTTTTCCTCATTCATTCTTTTTCCTTTCTCTTGCTCTCTTTTATATCTTAACTCTGCAAAAGAAACTGCCTTTTTTGATGAGCGACTAATATCTAAAAAACCATCTAAATGTTTTTTGAGTGCTAAATCCAAACGTGTCTCTCCTTTCAATAATCGGAGTAAATAATCCTCTTTTTCTTGATTAGAAAGTTGCTGAATAAGTTTTGGATAATCTTTCCTTACTACTTCTCTAGGTATTGTTTTGCTAATACTCTGCGCTGCTTTTACTAAATCTTTATCAATCTCAAAAAAATCAATAAAATGCTGTACTGCGGTATTGATGCTTTTTAATTGAGGCGGAACGGGAGGTGGTTTAGGTAAATCGTAATCGTCTTCATCATAATAATCCTCATCGTCATCTTCATCATAATAATCATTTTCATCGCCTTTTATTTCCGATACTTTCAACCAAAACAAATACAAGACACTATAATCACCATTGATAATAGCCTCTCGAAGCTCGACAAATTCAGCAACATCAAAATCCTCTTCTTCAAGCCAATCACCATGACCTTCTTCATTATTAATTTCAAAATCCATGATTAAATACCCAGAAGTTCGATACAACTCTAAACTCGATGATCCATACTCATCTACACTAATATCAAATGGAACTAAAGCATCATAATCAATGTGTGATCTTGGAAATTTGAGTATCAATCGCTTTGTTCCCCAATTAGAATAATACAACATCAAATCAAAATAATCTTTAATCACCGCTTTGGGCTCTTGAGAAAAACCACCATAATGATAGATAAATGTTGCTCCTGTAGAATTTGCTGTTGTGCGACTTGACCATGAACTAACCTCTGCTCGTTCTTTACTAGTCAGTGGCTTGTCAATTGTTTTAAATTTATAAATTTGTAATTCACTCATCGTTTTGATTTATTAGATTTATACTATAGTTACTTAATAGACTTGTCCAGATGCTAATGATGATTAATAATATTTTTTCTTTTTTCAATTAACCTTAAACTTCTATTAATCTCTTTTTTTAGCCATTCATTTTTAAGAATAGAATATTCCTTTTGTAGAAAGGATTTACTTGCTATTATTCCACTCATTGCTCGGAGTATTTTCCATTTTAATAACTCATCATTTTCGTGTTGATCATAACACATTTTCAACGGTTGATAAATGTGTTTCACTTCATAATTAAATCCTATATGTCCAATTGCATCAATCATTTCACTCAATTGATTTCTATTAGTCGTTTCCAAATTGTCTAATAATTTGGGTATTGCCTTCTCTCCTATTCTTATGATTGTTCGGCTTGCAATATCTCGCGGCAAAGGATAACTATCTTTCTTAAATTCCTTTTCAGGTATTTTTTTATGCTGGTTTTTGCCTATTTCTCCCATTAATTTAATCAAACCATCAATAGATAACTCGCCAAATTCTACTAATATATTGCAGATTTCGATCTTCGGATATAATTTCTGTTCAACCTTTAGTGCATCTAATAGATACTCAACAGTTTCTTCCTTTTTAGTCTGTTTTAATAATCTCGCGCCGAGTGTTCTTTCTACTGCGACTTTACTCTTTAATAATTTTATTTTTTTCTTAAATGGCTCATTAAGATGATCCAATTCTTTCCCTTTCGAAAGAAAACCTCGCTTTAATAGATCATCTTTATTAGATTTCATTTAGTAGATATTCTTAGTTTTGAGAAATTTTTTTTAATGCTAAATAATCACTACTCCAAGCCAACTCTCAACATTTTAATCAAATGATGCGAGTCTTTAAATTTCACAAATGGGTAGTCAATTTTACTAAGAAAAAGACCATTAGGGAGCGCAGGAGGCTTATATTTCAATTCTTTTTCTTGATGCAAAATTTCTCGAAACTCCTCTAAAGTCATTTCTCCACTCCCTACTTGCAATAAAAAGAAAACGCAAATCCTAATCATTCCTCGAAGAAAACGATTACTTGTAATCGTGAATCGCCAGCGATTCTGTTCCTCATTACAGAATACTTCGCATTTACTTATTTGACAAAAAGCATTTTTATACAAATCGGGCTGTTTGCACATAGCTCTAAAATCTCTAGTTTCCAGAATGAGCGCCGCAGCTTTTTTCATCAAATCGAAGTCGATTACCAAATCTTCATAAAAAGAACTGTATCGAACAAGGATCGGATCTTTTGTCGAATGAATGAAATAATCGTAAGTGCGGGCTACGGCATGATACCTACAATGTTGATCTTGATCTACTTCAATAATTTCAAAAATGGCGATGCCGCGAGGAAGGTTTTTATTCAATCGAAATTTCAAATCGAATGCTGGCGGTTCATCAAGGTTAATTTGCATAACGTATTGACTAGCATGAACACCAGAATCAGTTCGCCCACAACCATAAACGGTCATTTCTTTCTTGAAAATCTGAGAAAGTTTTTTCTCTATAATTTCTTGAACCGTATTATCTGTATTCTTTTGCTTTTGCCAACCGCTATGATTTGTTCCATCAAATCCTAAATGTAAGAAATATCGCATTTTTAAATTATGGAAGAGCAGCTTATTTTTCGTCAATACTGAAAAATGGAATTACTCTATATTTTTTGAAAAGATATTTTTTCAAGTCTTCAACCTTATTAGTATAGTGTAAAAATCTAAGGTTCTATCAATTGATTAAATCTTTTTCCCATCCAGGACCGTTTTTTTCGTCACATGGGTCAGCAATTTTAGTCCAATCCGAGAACTCTAAAGGAGGTTCGCCTTTTTCTGAGAGTTCAATCATTTTATAAAATTCATTGAAATATTCGGTTGACAAATCAGAATAATCTATATCTTGATTAATTTTAACTCTTCCTTTTTCCATTGCTTTCAAGAATAGCTCTTGATTTTCGGGAGTTAAGCTTCTTAAATCTATTGCCCTATTTACCCATTCATCAATTCTTGAATTATGAAACCCCCATCCAGCATCTGCATTTTCATCATCTTCGGAATCTGGTATTTGTAGCTTTAGCCAATTTGATAAATCCTGTCCTTTTTCTATGAGTTCTAATTCTTTTATAGCAATTCTAAGGATTTCGTCATATCCTGTATATCTTCGACCAAAACATCTTCCATCTTTTAATATTATAAATCCGCTTGCCATTTTTTTTGTTTTTTATAAAAAATGTCCGTACTAATAACAATATAGTTTTTCCTTTTGTAGGCAAATGTTGATTAGTTTTGTACGTTGGTTATCTTTTGATTTTAATATTGATTAAGCGATAACCAATTCCTATTAAAATTAGCTATTTTAGTATATTCAATAGTTGTATATTTCCTTATATGCTCTAAATTATTATGAATTGAACCGATATTAAATCTGTGTGGCTTCCTTTCTCTTTGCTTTTTAAAAAAAATAGAATTTCTTGTTGTATCCATAAAGAGTTGACGCTTTTCTAAATCTAATTGGATTGGGTCATTTTCTTCTAAAATACTATCGTTTACCATACTTTGAATAACCTTTTTTTGGGCAATTCAGTATTTGATTTATTATTAGTACAAGCATTAATTAGAAGAAAAATCAATGAAATTAAAAACCCTACTCGCATAATTGTTGATTTAAATTTAATGTTTTAAGAGCTATTTAATTCTTTATTCCGAATAAAACCTAATCATAACAATTTTTCCAAACGAATGCCTCTTGATCCTTTTATCAAAAACGAGGTATTTGTTAATTTATGGTCTTCGAACCAAGCTTTGAGTGAAAATACATCATCAAAATGCAAACAAGGAATCATCATTGAAGCGCGACGATATTCTTTCCCGACTAAGATAATTTTTCTAAAAAACAGGTTTTGCGCCAGTTTAGCAATATTAAAATGCTCCAACTCACTAGCCGATCCGAGTTCTAACATATCTCCTAGTATAACAATTTTCCCAAGTGCATTATCTTTTGCAAAATGTTCTAAAGCATGTTGAGTGCTGGTCGGATTAGCATTATAAGCGTCAAGCATAAAAGTGTTTGAGCCTTTTTTAACTACTTGCGACCGATTATTAGTAGGAATATAATTTTCAATAGCAGCTTTAATATTTTCAATAGAAACCTTAAAAAACTGCCCAATAACTGCCGCAGTTAACATATTATGATAATTATAAATCCCCATCAGATGAGATTTAATTACTGTTTCTTTACTATTATTCGTTATTTTAAATTGAACGATTGGCGCAGTTTCTAATAATGTGATCTGATTTTCATTCGTCCTATTTTTGCCATAAACGACAATATTCTTCACATTACGTGCGACTGCCAATTCTTTTAAAAATGGTAAATCTTCATTAATAAAAGCTATTCCATTACTTTTTTCTAAAAAAGCATACATTTCAGCTTTGCCTTTTTTCACGCCTTCTATTCCGCCAAAACCTTCCAAATGCGCTTTTCCAATATTATTAATAATTCCGTGAGTTGGCTCGGCTAATTCGCAAAGCATGGCAATTTCACCTTGATGATTCGCGCCCATTTCTACTATTGCAATTTCCGTATCGAGCGGAATCGACAACAAAGTCAAAGGCACACCAATATGATTATTTAAATTACCTTTGGTAAAAGCCGTTTTAAATTGAGTAGCTAAAACCGCATTAAGCAACTCCTTTGTAGTCGTTTTTCCATTCGATCCTGTGATTCCAATGAAAGGAATATTTAATTGTTTTCGATGAAAATTTGCTAATTTTTGCAAAATTGTCAGCACATCATCCACTAAAATATATCGCGCTCCTTTCTTAAATTCAACTTCATCTATTACGGCGTAAGCCGCGCCTTTTGCTAAGGCATTTTCAGCATATTTATTTCCGTTAAATCGTTCGCCTTTAAGCGCGAAAAAAATAACCCCTGCCTCAATCTGACGGCTATCCGTTGTGATGTGAGGATGTTTTAAGTAAATATCATAGAGTTGTTGAATCTTCATTAGATTAGATTTATTATTATTTTGAGGGAGATATAAGTAACATTTATAATTTTAAAATTAAACAAAAATAAAAAAGCCTGCTCAATTATACATTGAGCAGGCTTTTTTATTTCAAAATAGTAACAAACTATTACTATTTGTATCTACGCTTTACACGTTTTGTTCTACGGCTAAAGATATTTCCACCTTTTTGTTTATTTCCAGAAGGACTACCGACCCTAGTCATTGTACAACGGAAACCAACAGTACGAGAAGCAACATCTTCATTCATCCAGCGTCGAGCACCTGGCGATAACCAATAAGCTCTATCAGCCCAAGAACCACCTTTGATAACTCTGGCTTTGTTCGTCAAAGAACTTCCTTTGAATGCACCATACACTACTTCGTATAATACTTCTGATTCTTTGTCACCATCCAAGTAATCCATTACACTACCTCTTTGATAGTTGGTACGAGAAGCAACTTCATCATCTTCAACGAAACGATATTTGATACGACCTAAACTATCTTTATCGACAGGACGACCGTTTTCATCTAATTGCTTTTCTTTGTAAACATTACCACGGAAAGGATTCAAGGTATGATCTTCTACTTCACTCAATGACATTCCTGTCATTTTACGATACACATCCATTGTCCATTCACTAACATTACCAGCCATATTGTAAAGACCGTAATCATTAGGCATAAAAGAACGCACAGGCGCTGTGATAGAAGCATTATCGTTTAATTGTCCAGCCATACCCATGTAATCACCACGACCACGTTTGAAGTTAGCTAACATTTTACCTTGATAACGACCTCTTTTACCATTTCTCATGGTATTACCGTTCCAAGGATATAAACGACGATCAGAAATTCTTTCGTCTTTTGCATAAGCTTGATTACCTTTTAAAGCGAGAGCAGCATATTCCCATTCTGCTTCAGTTGGTAAACGATAAGCTGGTAGTAAGATACCATCCTCAAAACGAACAGGTCTTTCTCCCGTAGAGTTTTTAGGATTAAGGTCTTTTTTATTCTTTCTAACATCTCCCACATATTGACCTACTAAGTAAGCCTCAGTGTTAAAGTTATCCTCATCCTGCTGACCAGGGTTTGGATTTAGAATACCTTTTTTGATTAAGATCATCTCGTTCACACGATCAGTTCTCCATTGGCAATAATCGTTAGCTTGTAACCAATTCACCCCTACTACTGGATAATTATTGTAAGACGGGTGACGGAAATACGTTTGAACGTAAGGCTCGTTATAAGCTAATTCTTCGCGCCAAACAGCCGTATCAGGCAATGCTTCTAAAATGACTTCTCCATAAGATTCGCCATAAACACGAGACAACCAATATAGGTATTCACGATAATCGATGTTAGCAACTTCTGTTTCATCCATATAAAACGAAGAGACAGTAACGCGGCGCGGAACGTTATCGTATTCAAACATTACGTCTTGTTCGGTAACTCCCATTGAAAAAGTACCGCCTTCAATTAGTACTAGGTTAGGACCAGTAACTTGACCTTTGTAATCTTGTTTCTCGAAGCCTCCCCATTCGGAGTCGTTGTAAGCCCATCCTGTAGTTGACGACGATTCTTTCTTACAAGAAGAAAAAAACAAGATTGCGCATAACGAGTATAAACTAAACTTAAGCAGTTTTCTCATTGCGGATTAAAGTTTTTGTTGATAATAAAATGGCATTAAAAAATAGTGAGCAGATAAAGTATTTTAAACAATTGTAGTTGAATTGGAATACTTAAAATCAACTCTATTTCCGAATTTCAAAGCAAATGTAAGGAAAAATTTTTCTTTAATTTTTGCTTTATTTTAAAATGTATCAGAAACGCAAATCTATAACGTGTTTCTTTTCTCGGAAAGTATTTTTTTGCAAAAAAAATTGCAAATTATTTCTTAGTGAAGCATCAGACGCTTTAAAAACATCCGATGCTTTACGTTTTTTCTATCTAAATATTTGAAAGCAATCAATATAACGTCTTGCTCTCATTTTTTTACGAATTTTAGGATCATTATCAAAGTTGATAGCAATCGAAATTTCGTGCGCTCCATTAGATTGTGCACTCAAGCTAGAAAGCGTCACATCGTAACTATATCCTACTTTAAAGATATATTTCTGCATTCCAATTAGCATAATCAATGCATCTGGATTGCCAAATGTATGTCTATACCAAGCACCACCAAATACATTACTAGCACTCACATAAGCACCTGCATTGACCTGCTGAAACTCTCCTTGACGCACGTACATTACATTTGGAGACACAAACATGCCCTCCAAATAATTACGGTGTTTGTCTCGAATATTAAATTGTGCACCACCATGAACTGTCCATCTAATAGGTAGAACTGCCGCTTGAAAATCTTGTATAAAACTTTCATCTGGTCCATTCAAATGCTTAACGGACACACCTCCATAGTAAGTTTTATTAAATGCTAAAACCCCAGCAGAAAAATCCGCATAGGTTTTATTGAATGAATTGGGCGTATTTTCCTGTGTTGGATTTAATAATCCATCAGCTCCGACTGGTCCATTTACAGGATCAATCATATCCAAGAAAACGAGTTGATTCCAACTCAATCGCAACTGAGAAAATCCAGCTTCTAAACCTCCTTTGATAAATAAATCCTCCATTTTGAAGGTATAAGCATAAGCTGCATTGACTTTTGTTGTGTTGTAAAGCCCATCTCCAGCTTGATCATTCATTATCGACAATCCAAATGCACTATTAGAAGAAGGAATTAATTGATCATAAGAAACAGCATAAGTTACATAGGCATTATTCAGTGATGGCCATTGATTTCTATAATTAATAAAAAACCTAGGCGCGTAAGTTCCTCCCGTCAAAGCAGGGTTGAGTTGCTGAGGAGCAGAAAAGAACTGACTAAAAACACCAGCATCTTGTGCTTGTACCATTGGAAAAAAACTTCCAAAGCATAAAATATATAAAACAGCTAATCGTAATTTTTTAGGCATAAAGCATTTCATTTTTCATTTTTTAATGTAATGATTTGACTTTTTGGTCTTTCAATCGTTGTACCTATAACGATTGATTTTGTTGTAAAAAATTATAGCAAGGTAAAAAGTCTAGTATTTGTCTTTATTCTATACTATATATGGTAAAGGATAAAGACTAATGTAAAACTAAAGATTAAATCATTTAATTGTGTAGATTGACGATTTAAAAGTTTTTAAAAGTAAGGAAGTGTCATTTTAACTATTATTTTTTCATTTTTAAGGGATTTTTTAAAATTAATTATGGGTTAAATGATCGTTTTAATAAAAGAATATTGTCCGTAATTGACACTTTTTCATTTTTCATTAGACTACTTAACAAGTTTAAACGTTTTTTGGTTATTCTAATAATAGTATTTATAGTCTTATTAATGTAGGTCAACTAATACTATTTGAAATGGAATAATTTACTTTTGCTCTAAATTTACACTATTATATAAGGAAATCATTTAAAAATTCTCCAACAATCAATAATAATTTTTTTTATGAAAAATAAAATCTGCTTTCCTATGAAAAATTGGATCACTATTTCCTTTGTTCTCTTACTGGGATTTGGAGGCTTTTCACAATCCAATACCTTTATATTAGAATCGACGCTTCAATGGAATACGCCTTTAGAAGTACAAAGCGAAAAGGTTTTGTCTTTTGAAAAAGCGAATTATGACATGGAACATTCCACGTTACCGCTTGTCATTGAAACGATTCCTTTAGCTACTTATGGGCAATTGAATGTCGTAATAGAGGAGGTTAATTATGAACCTTTGGATAAAGATGCTCATCCAGATGATGCTTTTTTATCTAATACCTTAACTATTCAATCAACAGTTGATATTGCTCGACGCAAAGCGATTGGACAAGTTCGTTTTATTCCAATTCGAAAAACAGCGACTGGATATGAACGTGTAACTTCTTATCGACTTAAAGTGACAGTTCGCCCAGAAGCTATGCCGATTGCAGTCAATAGTAGAACAGGAAGCAATTCAATTTTGATTGATGGAGATATTTATAAAATTGCTGTTGCTAAAACAGGTGTTTATAAATTAACTTATAATTTTTTAAAAGACTCTTTAGGTATTGATGTAGATAATATTAATCCTCAAACTATTAAGATATATGGTAATGGAGGCGGAATGCTTCCAGAGTCGAATAGTGTAGCTCGATTCAATGATTTAGAAGAAAATGCTATTCAGATCGTCGGGGAGGCAGATGGCAAATTCGACGCAAATGATTACATTTTATTTTATGGCGAAAGCCCAAATGAATGGCTTTTTGATAAAACCAACCAAAAGTTCTACAATAAAATGCATTATTTTGATAAAAAAAATCATTATTTCATCAAAATCAGCAGTGGCAATGGGAAGCGAATAGCAGATCAAACCTCTCAAAGCGGTGCGACGTATTCTACTAATAGTTATAATTTTTATACGCACCATGAAGAAGATCAATCTAATTTATTGAATGATTTCGTTTATGCATCAGCTTCTGGTAAAGAATGGTATGGAGAATCATTCAAGTTCACAACTGAAAGAGATTTTGATTTCAATATTCCTAATATAATTACTTCGGAAGCAGTTGATGCAACGGTTAAAGTAGCTAGTCGTTCGATTGGAGTAAGTAATTCTTTTAATATTTTTGCGAATGGGCAGGGCATTTTTAATATGTCTTTGAATGGTGTAAATGGCGATACAGAGAGTTATTTTGCATTTAATAAAACGACTTCAAGTACTTTTCTTGCTACTAATTCTAATGTAACGATTCGCCTTCGCTATAATAAACCAACTTCTGATTCTAATGGTTGGTTAGATTATATTACCTTAAATGCACGCAGCGGTTTGAATTTTTCAAGCGGTCAAATGGGCTTTAGAGATATTAAAAGTATTGGCGAAGCTGTAACTGAATTTAGCTTAACAGCTTCTAATTCGACGATTTGGAATGTAACAAATCCAACTGATGTCTCTAATCAATTGTTTTCTACTAATGGAAATACACTCAGCTTCGGCGCGAATACAACAAGTTTAGAAGAGTTTATCATTTTTGATAATACTAGTTTTTTGACTGCACAAAAAGTAGGAAAAATCGCGAACCAAAATTTACATGGCGGTCTACCTGCTCCTGATTTGGTGGTTTTGTATCATTCTAAATTTCTAGCTCAAGCCAAAAGATTGGCTGAACACAGAAGTAATTTTAGTGATATGACCGTTTCTTTGGTGGAATTAGAGCAAGTTTATAATGAATTTTCTTCTGGGAACACCGATATTTCGGCTATTCGAGATTTTGCGAAATACCTTTACGAAGAATATCCTAACTTTAATTATTTACTACTTTTCGGTGATGGGTCTTTCGATTATAAAAATATTACGAATAATTCCGCTAATCATAATTATATCCCAGTATATGAAACAAATATGTCGGTTCATCCTATTCGTTCCTACGCCTCAGATGACTATTATGGGCTTTTAGATCCTAATGAAGGCGCAATCAATAGTGGAAAATTAGATATTGCAATCGGAAGATTACCTGTACAAACTCTAGAAGAAGCTAAAAATGTAGTGGATAAGATTATTAGATATGATACAGATCCTGTGATTTTAGGGGATTGGAAAAATCGAATTACTTTTGCAGCAGATGACGAAGACGGTAATTTACACATGACTGATGCAGATGGAATTGCTAATCTCACGCAAAATGCTAATCCATCTTTGAATTTAGATAAAATTTATTTTGATGCTTATCCTCAAGTTTCAACGCATGGTGGTAATCGTTTTCCTGCCGTGACAGAAGCTATACATTCTAATATGTTTAAGGGAAATTTTGTAGTCAATTATATGGGTCATGGAGGTGATGAAGGCTGGGCGCAAGAGCGTGTTTTACAAATTCCTCACATTCAATCTTGGTCTAATCAAAACAAATTACCTCTTTTTGTAACGGCTACTTGTTCTTTTGCGCCTTATGATGATCCTTCTGTTAATAGCGCTGGAGAGATTATTTTATTGAAACCAGATGGCGGTTCTGTGGCATTATTTACAACAGTAAGAGCGGTATATACCTCTTCTAATAGGTTATTAACTACATCGGTATTCAACAATTTATTCAAATCAGTGAATGGAAAAATTCCTCCGATGGGTGAAATATTAAGACATGCAAAAGTAACCAGTGGAGCAAATGCGGAGAATAGCCGAAAATTCACAATGTTGGGCGATCCTGCTCAAACGTTAGCTTATCCAAAATATAAAGTGGTAACGACTAGAATTAATGGTAATCCTGTGGCGTTATCTGATACAGTTAGCGCATTGGAACAAGTCACGATTGAAGGAATGATTGCTGATGTTGATAGTTCTATTTTGAATAGTTTTAATGGTGTGATTTATCCAACAGTTTATGACAAACGATTGGTATATACTACATTAGGACAAGATGCAGCAAGTTCTCCAAAAAATTATACTATGCAAAAAACGATCTTATTTAAAGGTAGAGCAAGTGTAACGAATGGTCGTTTTAAATTTTCTTTTGTTATTCCAAAAGATATTAATTATAATTTTGGAGCAGGAAAAATTAGCTATTATGCCGATAATGGAGCGGATGCAGATGCAAGTGGCGTTTTCACTAATATTGTGATTGGAGGTACAAGTCCGACCGCATTAGAGGATAATGAAGGGCCGAAAGTGGAAGTTTACATGAATAATGACGAGTTCGTATTTGGCGGAATTACAGATGAAAGTCCGACAGTTTATGTCAAACTAGAAGACGATAATGGTATAAATACGACAGGTACAGGCATCGGACACGACCTTACAGGCGTTTTAGATGATAACACACAAAACACCTATATATTTAATGACTTCTATGAATCCGAATTAGACAATTTCAAGAAAGGGGAAGTGCGTTATCCATTATCAAATTTGGAAGAAGGCAGGCATAAGATAACAGTGAAAGCTTGGGATGTTTCTAATAATTCAGGAGAAGGTAGTACAGAATTTGTTGTGGCTTCTTCTGCCAATATTGCATTGGATCACGTATTGAATTATCCAAATCCATTCACTACAAAAACGGAATTTCAATTTGAACATAACTTACCTGATCAACCTTTAGTAGTTCAAGTACAGATTTTTACCGTTTCAGGAAGATTAGTAAAAACCATTCAAGAAGATGTGCAAGCAGATGGTTATCGAGTAACAGGAATTGAATGGAATGGCACAGATGACTATGGAAATAGAATTGGTAGAGGTGTTTATGTCTATAAAGTTAGTATAGGTACGTCGGCTGGGGAAGGAAATATGGCTTCAGAGAGCCAATTTGAAAAATTAGTCATTTTGAAATGATAACATTTCATTTCATTCCCATATATTTGTATGTTTTTAATAGACTTCATTCTAAAATGATTTTGTATTGAATGGAAATTGAGGTTTTGAAACTAAACAAGGCGGCAAAAACGGAGTTTAGCTGTGCTAAATGAGTAGTTTGTCAACAATGAGTAGTTTTAAAAGATAATTTAGCTTTGTACAAAATTATTTAGAAGAAAGTCTAATAAACAAAATAAATTTTGCTCGCTTTTAAGCTGTGATTTAGAATTAAAATCAACTTACTTTAAAAAAGGTCAAAATCAATGTATTAAATTTATTTAATAAAAAATAGCTATTCAAGTTTAATATTAATTTTGATCTAAAAGCTTCATTTTTATACAACCAAAAAATATAGCTATATTCAAATTTATGCTAAAAGAATTTTTTTCTAAAACGAATTAAAGCCAGCTTTTCGAATAAGAACAAATTATCATTATGAAAAAAATGTTTAAGACTGTCTGTTTTGTAGCCTTAACAGCCATTATGTTAACACAGAGCATTACAACAGCTACGGCACAATCTATTAAAATTGGAGATGTAAATACTATTATTACAGCTGTGCCTTTTTTAAGAATTGCACCTGATGCTCGCTCTGGTGCGATGGGAGATGTAGGAATTGCACTTTCTCCTGATGCCAATACGATGCATGCCAATGTTTCAAGAATTGCTTTTGCAGAAGATGAAATGAGTGTGGCAGTAACTTATACACCTTGGTTAAGAGCTTTAGCGTTACAAGATGTATATTTAGCCTATTTATCAGGTTATTACAAATTAGATAAGGATCAAGCTGTTGGTTTGAGTTTACGTTATTTTGATTTGGGAAGCATTCAGTTTACTGATGAAAATGGTAATGCTTTACAGGTTGCGAATCCTCGTGAATACGAAATCACAGGTTCTTACGCTCGAAAATTGGGCGAAAAAATAGCAGCAGCAGCTAGTTTAAAATTCATTTATTCTCGTTTAGCGGTTGGTACTTTTGGCACACAAGCTTTCAAACCAGGAAGTGCTGTG
>CAKZLL010000515.1 GCA_937125475.1 uncultured Saprospiraceae bacterium
CCAAAAGTTTGAATATTTTAAACCAATTGTTGCAGGCGATGAAATTACGCTTCAACGCACCATCGTTGATATTTTTGATAAAAAAGGTGGCAAACTGGAATTTGTAACAGAAGAAACCAAATTAACTAATCAAAACAATGAATTGGTTGGAAAAATGACAGCGACTTTAGTTGTCAGAAATTAAACTAATTGGAATTAAAAAATTAGCATGACTAAATTAATTCCTAATTCTTAATTCTTAATTTCTAATTAAAATGTCACTACCATCATATAATACATTAAAAGTAGGCGATGCAATTCCGTCTTTGGTCAAAAAGCCAATCAACAGGACAACACTTGCACTATTTGCAGGTGCATCAAATGACCACAATCCAATTCACATTGATATAGATTTTGCTAAAAAATCGGGTTTTGATGATGTCTTTGTACATGGAATGTTAGTCATGGCATATCTCGGGCAAGTACTGACGAATTGGACAGCGCAAACGAATATTCGAGAATTTTCAACTCGTTTCAAAGCGATTACCAATCTTGGTGATGAATTATCTTGCAAAGGTATTGTCCAAGAAAAAATGGAAAGAAACGGAGAACAATGCGTCAAATTAGCCTTATCAGTCACTAATCAAGCAGGCGATGAAAAATTAGCAGGTTCTGCTATTATTGCCGTTTCGTAAAATTGAACCTATAAGATTTTTTGAACCTTATAAGTTTGACTATCAATTAGATATAATAAAAATTCAAAATAATACATGGATACTTTAAAAGGAAAAACTGCTCTAATAACAGGAGCAGGTCGTGGAATAGGTCAAGCAATTGCCTTTCGTTTAGCCAAAGAAGGAGCTAATATTGTGGTCAATAATTTAGATGCAGCACCAGCAAATGAAACCGTAGCAACTATCAAAGCAGCTGGCGGAAATGCAGTAGCAGTAGTAGGAAGTGTAACGGAAGACGGATTTGCCGAAAGGTTTATTCAAACTGCATTGGACACTTATGGAGATATTAATATTATTGTGAATAATGCTGGTTATACTTGGGATAGTTTTATTCATAAAATGTCTGATAAACAATGGGATGCGATGATGGATGTTCACGTCAAAGCACCGTTCCAAATATTGAGAGCAGCAGCACCACACTTTAAAGCGGCAAGGAAAAAAGAAGCTGGAGAAGGAATTGAAAACTTTAGAAAAGTAGTCAATATTTCTTCTGTTGCAGGAACAGGCGGAAACGCAGGTCAAGTCAATTATTCTTCTGCAAAATCGGCTGTTTTGGGTATGACTAAGACCTTAGCCAAAGAATGGGGCAGATTTAAAGTCAATGTTAATTGTGTCGCATTTGGCTGGATTGAAACTCGATTGACAGAAGCCGTAGATGGTGAGAAAAAAGCAATTGAAGTAGAAGGAAACGCTATTCCTGTTGGTATTCCTTCACCTAATTTGGCAGGTATGAAAATGATGGTGCCTTTAGGCAGAGGAGGAACAGTTCAAGAAGCAGCAGGTGGTGTTTATTTATTGTGTAGTCCAGATTCTAACTATATCAGTGGTCAAACGCTTGTAGTTGGTGGAGGATTTTCATTTTAATCCGTTTTCAACTAAGAAAATTCTTACTCTAATCTTTAGAGTATGTTTAAATTATACAAGCAAGCAAAAACAACAGTTTTTGCAATAAGAGATTATTCTTTGTCAAGTTAAGAAGATGTTAATTTCTAATTAATTAAAGTTTAGACATACTCTAAAGGCAGCGTAAGAAATTCATCTAATTTTAAAATAAAATAAATGTATTCTAACATTGAAATACCAAGAACACCTTATGCATCGGAAGAACACCAGATGCTTAAGAAATCGGTAGATGACTTTTTTCTAAAAGAAGCTGTTCCTCATTACGAACAATGGGAAAAAGAGAAGCGAGTACCAAGAGAATTTTGGTTAAAAATGGGTGAACAAGGTTTTCTGTGTATGGATGTACCCGAAGAATATGGAGGTGCAGGATTAGACTTTACCTATAGTGCATTGGTAATGGAAAGAGCCAGATATCACGGGATTGATTTTGGTTTGGGTGTCCACTCCGATATTGTTTGTCCTTATATTGTAAATTATGGAACAGAGGCACAAAAGCAAAAATATGTTACCAGAATGGTAACTGGAGAATATATCGCCTCAATCGGAATGACAGAACCAAGTGTTGGTTCAGATTTAAAGGCTTTGAAAACGACTGCCAAGGATATGGGTGACCATTATTTGATTAATGGGTCAAAGACTTTTATTACGAATGGAGAAATAGCCCATTTTGTAATATGTGCATGTCGAACTAATGTTGGAACACCAGATGAAGGGATTAGCTTAATCTTTATTGATAAAGGAACATCTGGTTTTTCGGTTGGAAAACCATTTGATAAAATTGGCTTGAAAGCACAAGACACTTGTGAGTTATTCTTTGAAGATGTCAA
The DNA here is from genome assembly GCA_937125475.1 of uncultured Saprospiraceae bacterium. Taxonomy (GTDB): domain Bacteria; phylum Bacteroidota; class Bacteroidia; order Chitinophagales; family Saprospiraceae; genus CAKZLL01. The sequence goes on from CAKZLL010000515.1 coordinate 2,444, forward strand.
AGTCCCAAAATCTAATTTATTAGGAAAAGAAGGGATGGGCTTCAAATATATGATGACGGAGTTAGCAAGAGAAAGAGCTTGTATGGCGGTCGAAGCAGTAGGCTCAGTTGCAGGTATTTTAGATAAAACGATACAATATGTTACTGAACGAAAAATGTTCAACAAGACATTAGCCGATTTCCAGAATACCCAATTTAAATTGGCAGATTGTGCAGCAGAATTACAAATTTATCAAAACTATACAGATACCTGTATCAAACTTCAAGCTGAGCATAAACTACATCCTGTACAAGCATCTATGGCGAAATTAAAAGCCAGTGAAATGCAAGGGAAGGTCATCGACGAGTGCTTACAATTATTCGGAGGATATGGATTTATTTGGGAATATCCTGTTGCCAAAGCTTATGGTTCAGCAAGGGTATCTCGAATTTATGCAGGAGCAAGTGAAGTCATGAAATTAATTATTTCTCGTGCATTGTTTCGTGAGTATTATAAAAAAGGAAAATCATAAATTGTTGAATTTCGATTTTTCATAAAAAAAATTAAAAGTGAGGCTGTTTCAAAAGGTCAAAATATGCTTAAATTTCTCAGAGAGGTATCTGAGAAAATTTTCAAATAAGAAAATCTAAAGCCCATTATTTTACTTTTGATACAGCCTCAGTTAATGAGCAAGTTATTTTGTCTGTTTATAAAGAAAAAAAATCAATACCTTATTCATATAAAAGACACTGGAATGGGCATTTCTTTGAAACAACAAAAGCAGATTTTTAAAAGATATACCAGAGGAAAAAATGCAATTAATCAACAAACTCTAGGAAGTGGTGTAGGGCTTATTCTAGCATCGAAGTTAGTGGAGTTTCAAAAAGGTATGATTGATTTTATTAGTACCGAAGGCAAGGGCACTATTTTTAATCTCCGTTTTCCGCTTGGTAAAAAACATTTAGCACCTGAGAATATTCTTCAAACAGCCATTGAACAAAAAACGCAAAAAACTGAATTAAATCCATTGTTTCAAACAAAAGAAAACGATGTTAATTCTCAAAAATCGACCATTTTAATAGTAGAAGATAATCTGGATTTAAGAACATATATTACCAATAATTTACAACAAGAATATGACGTACTTCAAGCAGAAAACGGTGAATTAGGATTGTCTTTAGCCAAAGAAATGACACCCGATTTAGTGATTTCTGATGTGATGATGCCTAAAATGAATGGCATCGAAATGTGTCACCAATTGAAATCAAATATTACTACTTCTCATATATCTGTCATTTTGTTAATAGTGCTCAATGGAACAGATTACAAAAGAAAAGGCATAAAAACTGGTGCAGATATTTATTTGGAGAAACGATTTGAAATAACCGTTCTTCAAGCATATATCCAAAATCTTATTCAACTTCGCAAGAAACTGCACAAAAAGTATCAACCTGATACTTTAATCAATCGCTCCTAAAAAAGAAGATTTTTCTAATTCCATTAACCATGAGTTTATGGAACAAGTCAATCAAATCATTATGAAACATTTATCAGAAGAGAATTTTTCGGTCGAAGTACTTTGTCGAAAGCTTTCGATGAACAGACCTGTACTTTCCGAAAAATAAAAGCCTTGACAGGGTATTCTATTCAAAAATACATCAATATTATTAGGATGTACAAAGTAATGAAACTGGTTTAAATAAAAGAATATACCGTTTCAGAAGTGGCGTATTTACTAGGTTTTTCTAATCCTAAATATTTTAGCACAAGCTTTAAGAAGTTTTTGGTGTTTCTCATAGTAAAGTGATGTAATGAACATAGATATTACTATTCAGTATGAGTTAATGAAGAAATTCGAATTCCCTGCTCGTGTTTATAACTTTGTTTTAAAGATTGCTCCTATCACTGCTGATTTAAGCGAAAAGAAAATATTGGGATTGAACATATTTCAGAAGCGATACATTTTAGAATTTTGGATAGAGAGATCTGGGGCAGTTAAAGGAATAGTTAAAAAGAGGTATCAAAATGATACCTCTCTCAAAAACTTATCAATTTTGTCAAACGACCTATTAAATAATCGTTTATTTTCAAATAATCTAGTTATAGTTGCTTCATCGCAACCAATCATTTTAGATAAGGCTTTATTAGAATATCCTTTAGCCCGTTTATATCTCCCAAGTCTTTCCTTTATACTATTTCCACCAGTATCTAATGGGTCATAGCCTAGAAATCTAATAATTCCCGGATATTGAGCAATCATAGGTTTTCTGTTATGTAATGCCCAAGAAGTTAGTGTTTCATCCGAAACACCAATAATATCTCCTACATCGTTCAATGAAAGTCCTTCATCCATTCGTTTTCGACGAATATGATTGCCAACCGTTTTGAGTTCCAACGGATAACCCTTAGGTTTAGGGCGTACCTTTGCAATGGTTAGTCGTGAAAAAAGGTGCCGCATCCTGTTCTTGTGGATTTTATAATCATCCAGAACGTTCTTGTACGTATGCACCAGGACAAGTTAAACGATATTTGAGTAAAATATCAGAACCATTGCTGGATAGAATTGACTTACATGTGGAAGTTGTTCCAGTATCTTATGATGAGTTGGCAAGCATGGAACGACCTAAAGTCACTAGTGAAGAAATCCGAGAACGAGTTATCAATGCTAGAAAAATTCAAGAGGAACGTTATAAGGATTTTAAAAATGTCTATTGTAATGCTCAACTACCAAGTCGATTAGTGCGAGAATATTGTCAGTAAAGTCAAGCAGGTCAACTCCTACTTAAAAAAGCTATGGAAAAATTGCAACTTTCTGCTCGTGCTTATGACCGAATTTTGAAAGTAGCTCGAACGGCTGCGGATTTGGGCGGAAAAGAAAATATTGGAATTGAACATATTTCAGAAGCTATACACTTTCGAAGTTTAGATAGAGAAAGTTGGGGCAGTTAAAAAAGGAGTATCAATGTGATACTCCTTTTAAAAATTGTTCAATTTTATCAATAGATTGTTGAAATATTCTATGTTTATTACCTAATCTTTTTAATCTTGCCTCATCGCAACCAATCAGCTTAGAAAGTTTTTTATAGGATAGTCCATTCACTCGACGATAATGTTCCATTTGAGAACTAAGCGAACCGTCATCAAAAAACAGAGGGGCGTAACCTAAGTATTTGATGATGCCTGGAAAGTGACGTATCATAGGATAAACATCATGTAAACTCCAACTGGTTAATGTATTATTATTTACACCTATTATTCCACCAACCTCAGAAAGTGTAAGCTCTTCATCCATACGCTTTCTACGAATATGGTCGCCAACAGTCTTTAATTCAGTAGAATAACCTTTTTGTTTAGGTAATAATCCAGAAAAGGACAACCTGTGAAAACTCACCGCACCCCTGTGTCTGTGGCTATTACAATCATCCGACAAGAGATTGCTCTTGTGGACCAGGACAAGTGAAGCGATATTTGAGTAAAATTTCTGGCCCATTATTAGATAGAATTGATTTACATGTTGAGGTTGTTCCTGTCTCTTATGATGAATTGGCGAGTATGGAGCGCCCTAAAATAACAAGTGCAACAATCAAAGAACGAGTAATAGCTGCCCGAAAAATACAAGAAGAACGCTACAAAGATTTTAAAAATATTTATTCTAATGCCCAATTACCTAGTCGATTAGTGAGGCAATATTGCGCGTTAAATCAAGAAGGTCAAGCCTTATTAAAAAAAGCAATGGAAAAATTGCAACTCTCTGCTCGCGCTTATGATCGTATTTTGAAAGTGGCTCGTACTGCGGCTGATTTGGCTAATGAAGAAAACATTGGCATTCAGCATATTTCTGAAGCGATACATTTTAGAAGTTTAGATAGAGAAAGTTGGGGTGGGTAATAATCTTATTTATGTGTGACTGATTTAAACTCTAAAGCGTAGAAGATGAACTTAAAAAACAAATAATTTCTGTATTTTATCATTGACTTCTGAAAGATATGAGTTTTAGGAACAGTATTTTTTACAAGAGTTACAGCAAGTAATTTATTCAATTTGATGAAAATCATTAATCTAATGAATAACAAATTTAAAAATTGTTGCAATTTTCTAATATATCGCAATTTATCTAGTATCATGTTAGATAAATACCTTTTATATAATTTTATCTCTAATGTGTCAAACAGCTTATATCCTCTCCAGAACATTCACCGTAATTACTCTTTAAATCAACGATTTCGTCTGGAATAGCTTTCGTTTTCAGAGTATTACCTTTATGCCTTAGTTGACCTTCTGGCTTTCGACCAGTCTTTTTGTGTAAACTCTTATTCCGTTTCGACTTATCATTACTAGATGGGTTATGACTATTGTGGCTATCTTTTTTTATTGACTGCCCTTCTTGTAATTTAAGCAATAACATTACTTTCTCATTCAGTAGCTTTATTTCACTACGAAGTGAGGCATTTTCTGTTGCTATAAAAGGTATCAACCTTCTTTTATTTTTCTACCATTACTAATCGGTTAAATCTAACGGATTATTCCCTTCTTTACGTTTCCTAAAATTATTTCCTTTGTTGTGTTATAATTATTAATCGACTGATTATCAATTAACTGAAAGTTAACTGATAAATGTTTTTTAAAAAAGTTAAAGAAAAGTGTAACACATTATAAACGTTTAAAACAATTAATAAAAACGTTACAGCCTGATGTTGTTATATCGGTTAACTTTACGCCAGAGCAATATTTTTTACCTTTTATAGAAAAGCATATCCCAAAAGTTAAGGAGTTTCATTCTTCTGGAGTTACATTGAAAGCTCCTATAGGTTTTGTTGGAAAGTTAAAATATCAGCTTTTTAAATTATTTGGGCGCTATGATTGTGCAGTGGTTTTAAATGCAAGTGAAACCGCCTATTACCCTTTTGATAATATAGCGGTTATCCCTAATTTTATACAATTACCATTACAAAAGGAACCTTGTACAAAAGAAAAAATTATCATTGCGGCAGGAAGAATAGCTGCAGTGAAACAATTTGATCATCTTATAAAAGCTTGGCATAAAATAGCCTTGCAATTTCCTGATTGGAAGGTTGAAATATATGGCGATGGTGATGAGGAGCTTAGTAAAGCATTAAAGAATTTAATAGTAGATTTGCAAGTTCCTAATATTAACCTGATGGGTGCCACAAGAGATTTGAAACATAAAATGAATACCGCCTCGGTATATGCCATGATCTCTGCAACGGAGTGTTTCCCAATGGTATTATTGGAAGCCCAAGCTGCACAAATGGCAATTGTGTCTTATGATTGCCCTAATGGACCACGACATATTGTTGAAGATATTGTGACAGGTGTGTTATCACCCTATAATGATATTGAAAGATTTGCTGCAACTCTAGAAGAACTTTTAATAGATGACAATAGAAGATTGCGTTTAGGGCAACAGGCCGCAGAACAGGTAAAGCAGTTTAGTGCACCTGAAGTTATGGGTGTTTGGGATAAGCTATTTAAAGATTTAATAGAATAACATGTTTGATTGGATACCTTTAGCGTTTTACACCCCACTTTATCATTATATGCTACTTATTATTATATTGATAATATTGGATGATGCGTTAAGATTTAAATTACCATCAGGTAATAAGTTTCAGGGTTTAGGTGTTGTTATTTTAGTTTTTGTGTTAATTTATATGGGCTTTCGCCCCATTAGTGGACGTTATTTTGGAGATACGAGTACTTATGCTCAGTACTTTGAAGATTATAGCTATGGGGCTGAAATAACTTCTACGAAGGATATCTTATTTCATAATTTTATGAAATTTTGTTCAAGTATCATGAATGTGCATGTGTTCTTTTTTTTATGTGCTAGTCTTTTCATGGTTCCGGTATATTTTGTTTGTAAGAAATGGTTTAAGGAATTATGGTTTCT
>CAKZLL010000516.1 GCA_937125475.1 uncultured Saprospiraceae bacterium
GTGTAGAAGAATTAATTACCGATGTAAAACTAGGGAAGCCTGAATTAATTATCGACATTGATCGAGAAGCAGCGCGTCGTTATGGTTTATCGACTTACAGCATTGCACAGTCGATACGAACAGCGGTTTTTGGTAAAGAAGCGACTAAATTAAAAATTGGAAAAGAAGAATACCCTATTCAAATTCGTTTGAGTAAAAAATATCGCAACAATGTAAGTGCGCTTTTAAATCAGCGAATTACATTTAGAGATCCAGGGAATGGGCAAATTTCTCAAGTTCCGATTTCGGCAGTAGCCAAAGTGAATTATTCTACGACTTATACTTCTATCAAAAGGAAGGATTTGGATAGAGCAATTACTGTTTACTCAAATGTTATTCAAGGATATAATCCTGCGGAAATTTTGGCTGAATTAGAATATTTATTAGAGGATTTTGATTTTCCAGAAGGATATGAGTACAAATTTACAGGAGAACAAGAGGAACAAGCTGGAGCAATGGCATTTTTGGCAACAGCCTTTGGAATTGCCTTTTTTGCGATTTTCTTGATCTTAGTAGCTCAGTTTAACTCAATTTTATATCCATTTATTATCATTCTTTCGATTGTGTTTAGTACGATTGGTGTCTTTTTAGGCTTGGTTGTAACGCAAATGGATTTTGTGGTAGTAATGACAGGAATCGGTATTATCTCGCTCGCTGGGATTGTCGTCAATAATGCCATTGTATTAATAGATTATATCAATTTCCTCCGAAAACAAAAACGCGAAGAAATTGGTTTAACAGGTAGATTTGACGAATTATCGAATGATGATGTAAGAAGTTCGATTGTTGAAGGTGGTAAAACGCGTTTGCGTCCAGTACTTTTGACCGCGATCACTACGGTTCTTGGTTTGATTCCTTTGGCGATTGGTTTTAATATCAATTTTGCTACACTAATCAGCGATTTTGATCCACAAATTTTTATTGGTGGTGATAATGTGGCATTTTGGGGCCCAATGTCTTGGACAATCATTAATGGTTTGGTATTCGCGACATTCTTAACGCTCGTCGTTGTACCAGTCATGTATTGGTTATTCTTTAGATTAGGTCGAGGAATTGCTAATTTATCAAAAGGTAAAAAACTAAATAACGGATAAAATACCATTCGTGATTTATAAAAAGGCGTAAATGAATAGTGATATTCGTTTACGCCTTTTTTATAAAATACAAATGATAAGAAGACTTATACACATTTCATTACTATGTCATCCTAATCATAGGAGCTTCATTTAATCCATCAACGATAACCATTGATGATTCACCTCTGTGCATCTTTGCTTGACCATCATGAGCACTTTTAGCATTGATTACTGTACCTTTTTCACATTCTTTAGTGTCCTATCCGTTATGAGCTGGTAAGTGATATTGACTAACCTCAATCATCATAACTACCTCCATCATCGTAGTCATTGTCTCCTCCGTTATCATAGTCGTAATCATGATCTATATTATCTGGAATACCATCGTTATCATCATCGTAATCCATATCATCTGGAATGCCATCATTATCATAATCATTATCCATATGGTCTGGAATGCCGTCATTATCATCATCGTTATCTAGCCAATTTGGGATTCCGTCATTATCATAATCATCACTATTTTCACCCCTAGAATTATGAGTTGTCCTAGTATGGGTAGTATTAATACTATTGCTACTAAAATGATCGTCCTCTTCCCAATCATCATCATCTTCTTCAAAAAACAAACTCTTTCTTCTGGAAGAACTACTACTTCTTCTTTTCCTTGAAGAATTATTTCTTTTTCTTTTGCCTTTATCTTTACCTCCGCCTCCAGGCAAAATAAAGAAGATAACTAATCCTGCGATAATCAATAAAAACGTATTTTCCATAAAGCAATTTTAGGTTTTGTATTTTTTAAAATAGTTACGTGTGTAAAGAATAAATTAAATACTTATCAATTAATACCACAATCTTTTCGGTGTGAAAACTACTTCTATCGACAAAACCAAAATAAAAAGTTAAAACAGGATCAAAACAAGCATTTTCTATCCTAATTCTGTCTTGTTCTAAGAAATCAACTATTCAACCTAACCTTTCTCATCTAAAAAACGTGTTTAGTAGAAAATCCCACTCTAAAAAAATCGCGCAAAGAGAGGACAGTTTAAATGTCTTCAATTTCCTCGTAATCTATTTATTGATGTCTTCGACTTGACCACATTCTTTCTTAGAGAAAAAAAGATAGAAAAATAACCTACTTTTTCGCAAACAAACTATTGAAACAAAAGCAAGTTATGAACAAAAAGATATTAATCATCATTATCATAAGTCTATTTTATTCCCATATTTATGGACAATTAACCGTCACACCAGCAACAGTAGCTCCATTTACTCCGACAAACCTCATTAGCCAAGTTTTTCTTGGTGATGGTGTTGAGGTTCTCAATATATCTTACACAGGATCTAATGCTGCAATCGGTCATTTTATTGGTGGTCAAAATATTATAGGTATCGAGGAAGGTATTGTCATGACAACTGGACAAGCAACAATAGCAGGAAATAGTAGTAATACAGGTAATGGTTCAGGTGTTTCGAATATAGGAAATTCCGATCCAGATTTAGTCGCTATTGCCGCTAATACCATTGATGATGCTGCGATTTATAATATCACATTTATCCCAACTTCGGATACATTGGAGTTTAAATACGTCTTTGCTTCAGAAGAATATCCTGAGTTTGTTTGTAATTTTAATGATGTTTTTGGATTTTTCATAAGCGGACCTGGTATTAATGGCCCTTATCAAAATATGGCTGCCAATATTGCCCTTGTTCCTAATTCAACAACTCCTGTGGGAGTAAATACCATCAATGGCGGAAATGTTCCTGCTGGCTGTGTCATTACCAATAATCAATATTATGTGGATAATGATAATGGTACTTTAGCTTTTGAATATGATGGTTTTACGACGGTATTAACCGCTCAAGCGATTGTTAATCCCTGTGATACTTATCAGATTAAGTTAGCAGTTGGTGATGCTTTTGATGACTTATATGATTCTGGCGTTTTCTTAGCGGCGAATAGTTTCGGAACGCGTGGTTTGACCGTAGACGCGAACACGCCCAATTTTACGTCTACAATTGCAGAAGGCTGTACAGAAGCAGAAATTGTTTTTAAGTTAGAAAATATAGTCGCAACTAACACACCTTTGAATTATACGATTGGTGGAAATGCTATTATGGGCGTGGATTATTCGCCTATTCCGCTCACAGGAACAATTCCAGCAGGACAAGACTCTTTCGCTATTACAGTCAGCGGATTGATAGATAATGTGGTGGAAGGAACAGATACAATCGCGCTTTTTGTGAGTACGACTTCCTGTACTAATGATACTTTTTATGTTTATATTGTTGATCCGATTATCGTTCCGCCTGTTGTTCCAGATGTTACAATTTGTTATGATGATACGACGACGCTCAATGCCACTTTGCCTCTAGTAGTTTCCAATGGTGCGAGTTTTTCTAATAACTCCTCGACCAATTTTAATCATAATTCCCCCGCATCTTCTTCCATAAATGTTTCAGGTCTTCCGCTCCGATTTTATCAAACAGGGGCGATTGATTCCGTTTGTGTGAATATTACTCATCCTAATGATGAAGATATAGATATGTATCTATACGGTCCTAATGGCGCTTTTATAGAACTCTCAACAGACAATGGCGGGTCAGGAAATAATTATACCAATACTTGTTTCACTCTCGATACCTCCAATAGTATTATCAATGGTACAGCTCCATTTAATGGCAATTTTGCACCAGAAGGCAATTGGGATGATTTGGAAGGAGAGGAATTAAATGATGTTTGGAAATTGGTAATTATTGATGATACGCCAGGCTCTAATGGAACTTTAGTGAATTGGTCGCTTCATTTTGCACCTATTTATAACATCACTTATGAATGGTCGCCTACGGATAGTTTGAGCTGCCCGACTTGCCCAATTACCAATGCTTATCCTGATACAACAACGACTTATTATATCACAACTACCGATACCTATGGTTGTGTTTCAACGGATTCCTCGATTGTTACGGTCATTCCTCAATTGGATATGCCGCAAGTCCAATGTGCTTTAGAAACCTCCAATTCGATCACTATTAATTGGGCAGCTATTCCAAGTGCTGCTGGTTATGAATTGAATATTGATAATTCAGGATGGATTTCGCTTGCCGCAAATGTCACTTCTTACACGCTGAACAATTTGATGGAAAATCAATCTGTTCAGTTTGAAATTCGAGCTTTGCATGCGCTTTGTCCACCGAGTGAGATTAATTCAGTGACTTGTACTACGCTCACTTGTACGATTAATAATAGTGTTTCCAATATTAATAATGTTTCTTGTGCTAATGGTTCTGATGGAAGTGCAATGATTAATACCACAAATGCGATTGGTAGTGTTAATTATCTTTTAAATTCCATTGCTCAAGTAAATGGTAGTTTCACGGGTTTACCTATGGGCAACTATGAAGTCACGATAGTCGATTCCGTCGAATGTCGAGATACGATTGCTTTCAGTATCACTCAACCAACACCTTTATTGATTGATAGCATTACGTTCAATCCTTTGTTATGTAATAATGATGGCTCTGGAACTGCCTCTGTTTTTCCATCGGGCGGAACACCAAATTATAATTATGAATGGAATACAGCACCAAGTCAAACAACCGCAACAGTAACAAATTTACAAGCCAATACTTATACTGTTACAGTGACTGATGCTAATAATTGTACGGTTTCTAATTCCGTTCTCGTCACTCAACCAGATGTAATACAATTAAGTATTGATACAATTCCAGTGAGTTGTTTTGGTCTAAATGATGGGAAAGCATGGACAACCGTTACAGGTGGAAATACTTCTTTTTCTTACGAATGGAATAGCACTCCGATACAAAATACTGACACATTATTCAACCAACCAACAGGCAATTATCAAGTCGTCGTGACAGATAATAACAATTGTCAAGACTCAATCACTGCTTTTATTCGACAACCTGATACACTCACGGTTAGTTTATCCGAAATTCCAGTGAAGTGTTTTGATGGAAATGATGGCGCTGCAATTGCAATGCCTCAGGGTGGAAATGGCAGTTATAATTATAATTGGTCTGCTCCTCAAACCACCGATACAATTACTAATCTAAATATTGGTAATTATCAAGTCACAATAACTGATAGTAAAAATTGTGCTGCAACTGGCGATATTACTGTAACAGAACCACCAATTTTAAATTTATCATTAACACAAACACCTACTTCTTGTTATCAAGGAAATGACGGAACAGCCAATGCCGCAGTGATCGGAGGTTTCCCTAATGCGACAGGTGGTTATAGTTTTGAATGGAATACCATTCCGCCTCAATTTGATAGCATTGCAACGAATTTAACCGCACTCCAAACCTATACCGTTACAGTCACCGATGGGAATAATTGTGCGATGATTGATAGTATTTCAATTGGGCAACCGCTTCAATTAACAACTACAATTGCCGCTACTCCTGTACTTTGCCACAACGGAAATACAGGAACAGCAACAATTTCACCGACAGGAGGAACAATACCTTATACTTATCAATGGAGCACAAATCCAGTACAAACTACAGCTTTCGCGTCTCAATTATCGGCTGGTCAATATTTTGTTACCGTGACAGATGCAAATAATTGTATAATTATAAGCGATACGACGATTATTGAACCTGCTATTCTCGCAGGCACAACCAGCATAAAAGGGGTTTCTTGTGGAGGGTTTTCGGATGGGCAAGCCTCGGTTATTGCGACAGGAGGAAATGGAAATTATACTTATTTATGGAATACCGTTCCGCCTCAAACGACCGATACTGCTTTTAATTTAACGGTAGGAATGTATCAAGTGACGATTACAGACGGAAATAATTGTACTTCAATATCGACTGCTAATGTAACAGAACCAGCTATTTTGACGATTTCCATCGCTGGATCGCCTTCTGATTGTTGGAATACCAGCAACGGATCTGCCACAGCTACGATTACTGGCGGAACAATGCCTTACACTTATCTTTGGGACACAGCAACTATTCCAACTTCCGCCACAAATAGCACATTAAATGTAGGTTGGCATTATCTCACAGTCACAGATGCGAATAATTGTTCGATTGTTGACTCTGTTAATATTGGTAGTCCCGCGCCTATTTTGACTAATGTGACCGAAAGTCCAGCCTCTTGTTTTGGTGTTTTTGATGGAAGTATTTCTGTCGCTGCCAATGGTGGAACTGGTGGCTTGACTTATGCTTGGAATACTTCCCCTGTTCAAACTACAACGGCTTTAACGAATTTATTTAGCGCTCAATATATTGTTACAGTTACTGATAATTCGGGATGTATGGCGTTAGATACGGGTGTAATTGCTGGCCCTGTTATTCTCTCGGCACTTAAAGATAGCGTGCCAGTTACTTGTTTTGGAGGTTCGGATGGTTCAGTTGTCAGCACGCCATCGGGCGGAACGGGAACTTACACTTATACTTGGAATAATGACCCGAATTTGAATACCGCGTCTTTAACCAATATTACCGCAGGAACGTATAGCGTTTATGTAGCTGATGCCAATGGTTGTGCTAGAATTGATAGTATGGTTGTTAATACACCGCTCGAATTATTAGCTAATTTGACTACAACGCCAGTGAGTTGTAATAGTTTTTCTGATGGAACGGTTTCGATTGCACCGTCAGGCGGAACGGCAGGCTATATTTATAATTGGTTTAATAATACGTCCTCTCCTACCGTTTCTAATCTTGCGGCTGGCGATTATGCTTTGACCTTGACCGACGCTAATAATTGTACTATTTTTGATACGATTGAAGTCATTCAACCTGATGTTATTCAATTAAGTATTGATACAATTCCTGTGAGTTGTTTTGGTCTAAATGATGGAAAAGCATGGACAACCGTTACAGGTGGAAATACTTCTTTTTCTTACGAATGGAATAGCACTCCAATACAAAATACAGATACATTATTCAATCAATCAACAGGCAATTATCAAGTCATCGTGACGGATAATAAAAATTGTCAAGACTCGATCTCGGTCTTTATTCGACAACCCGATACACTTACGGTCAGTTTATCTGAAATTCCAGTGAAATGTTTTGATGGAAATGATGGTTTTGCAATCGCTTTACCTCAAGGCGGAAATGGCGGTTATAATTATAATTGGTCTGTTCCTCAAATCACCGATACAATTAATAGTTTGAGTATTGGCAATTATCAAGTGACAGTAACCGATAGTAAAAATTGTGCTGCAACTGGAAATATCACCGTAACAGAACCGCCAATTTTAAATCTGTCATTAATACAAACACCGACTTCCTGCTATGAAGGAAATGACGGAACAGCAACGGTTTCAGTCGTCGGAGGTTTCCTTAATTTGGCTGGTGGTTATAGTTTTGAATGGAACACCGTTCCGCCACAATTGACTAGCACTGCGACGAATTTAACCGCGATGCAAACCTATACAGTCACAGTTACCGACGGAAATAGTTGTATCATGATTGATAGTATTACCATCGGTCAACCGCTTGAACTCACAACAACTATTGCAACTACTCCAGTGAATTGTCATGGCGAAAATACAGGAAATGCAACAGTTTCACCAATCGGAGGCACAACGCCTTATTCCTATCAATGGAATAGTAATCCGATGCAAATCACGCCTTTAGCAACTCAATTATCGGCTGGTCAATATTTTGTTACTGTGACTGATGCGAACAATTGTATTGTTTTTGATACGATTGATGTTATTCAACCTGATCTTCTACAATTGAGTATTGATACAATTCCTGTAAGTTGTTTTGGTCTAAATGATGGAAAAGCATGGACAACCGTTACAGGCGGAAATACGTCTTTTTCTTACGAATGGAATAGTTCGCCTACTCAAAATACAGATACATTATTCAATCAATCAACAGGCAATTATCAAGTCATTGTAACGGATAATAAAAACTGCCAAGATTCGATCTCGGTCTTTATTCGACAACCTGATACGCTCACTGTTAGTTTATCCGAAATTCCAGTGAAGTGTTTTAATGGAAATGATGGTTTTGCAATTGCAGCACCTCAAGGCGGAAATGGCGCTTATAATTATAATTGGTCTGTTCCTCAAACTACCGACACGATTACGAATCTAAACATTGGCAATTATCAAGTGACAGTGACCGATAGTAAAAGTTGTGCCGCAACTGGAAATATTACCGTAACAGAACCGCCAATTTTAAATTTATCATTAACACAAACACCTACTTCTTGTTATCAAGGAAATGACGGAACAGCAAG
>CAKZLL010000517.1 GCA_937125475.1 uncultured Saprospiraceae bacterium
AAAGAGATTTTCTTCTTTCACGCCAGAAGCGAGTATCTTAACAATCACCTCCCAAGTGTTTTGACGAAGTTTTACTGGATTATACGGCATAGTCATCGCGTGATAATCTACGACACCGTAAAAACATTTGTATTCCTTTTGTAGCTTCACCCAGTTCTGCACAGCACCAAAATAGTTACCGAAATGCATATCTCCTGTGGGCTGAATACATGATAAAACTTGTTTCATGATTGGCTTTTATTAAAATGGATTAAAAATTGGTTGCAAATATATGCTTATTTACATTCTTATAGATATATATAGTTCCCCTATTTGATTAATTCTATCATTTTTATTAGATAGTGTGCTGTTTTTGAAGGAATTTTAACTTCCGTCTGTTATCTTAAAATAAGATAAACACATCTTAGTAAAACACATACGCTTTTAATTGATTTGGAATAATCTGTATAATTATATTAAATTTCTTCATTATAAAGGTAGTATTTCGTTCTTTTGTAGTCTATTGGCAAAACTATATTATTTAAATTTTAACAATTCGTAATAAGATGATAAACATACCCTTACTAAAGCAAATATGTGAAGTAGCAGGAACTTCAGGATTTGAACAACGTGTTAGAGCATTGGTGTTAGAAGCCGTGAAACCGTTGGTAGATCACGTTTCTGTCGATGCTATGGGCAACGTAATTGCCTTAAAAAAAGGCACTACTGATAAACGTGTAATGGTCGCTGCTCATTTAGATGAAATCGGCTTTATTGTTACTCATATTGACGAAAATGGTTTTATCAAATTCCACACATTAGGAGGTTTTGATCCAAAAACATTGACTGCACAACGAGTAATTATTCATGGGAAGAAAGATATTATTGGTGTGATGGGATCAAAACCCATTCATATTATGACTGCGGCTGAAAGGCAAAAACCAGTTAATATTCAAGATTTCTTTATAGATACGGGATTGAGTAAAGAAGAAGTTGATGAACTTATTTCTGTCGGTGATCCGATTACCCGAGAACGCACTTTGATTGAAATGGGGGATTGTGTCAATTGCAAATCTTTAGATAATCGAGTATCTGTTTATATTCTATTGGAGGTATTGCGTCAATTAAAAGACGTAGAAGTACCTTATGATATTTATGGTGTTTTCACGGTACAAGAAGAAGTTGGAATTAGAGGTGCTCATGTTGCGGCGCAGCATATTAACCCTCATTTTGGGCTTGCACTTGATGTGACAATAGCTTACGATTTGCCAGGTTCTCAGCCGCATGAACAAATTACAAAATTAGGAAAGGGAACAGCCATTAAAATTATGGATGGCGGTGTGATTTGTGATTATCGAATGGTGCAATATTTAAAAGAAACGGCCAATACCAATGAAATTCAGTGGCAGCCAGAAATATTAACAGGCGGAGGAACAGATACGAGAGGTGTTCAACAAGGCGGAAAAAATGGTTCAATTGCTGGAGCGATTTCTATTCCGACACGCCATATTCATCAAGTAATTGAGATGGCTCACAAAAAAGATATTTTGGACAGTATAGATTTATTAAGGCATGCCTTATTAGGTTTAGACAAATATGATTGGTCTTTTAAATAAGTATTTTGTGATTGTTTGATTGTTAAACATTTCCGCACTAATAGGGCAGTAATCAAACAATCAAACAATCACAGTAATTTTATCTATAATTTAGAAAAGACATTAAGTCATTAACAATCTCACCTTCTTTCATTTCTTCCATTAAATAATGTCCAGCTTCGGTATAAAATTTCAATTTTGAATTTGATAATATTTTATGAAAATAAGAAGCATGTTCGATTGGAATAATTTTATCCTCAGTTCCCCACATAATCATAACAGGAATTTCAATGTCTTTTATTCTGCGCGTTCTATCATAATCTTCCGTTGTTACTCGATCAATGAATGCTTTTCGATTGCCTTTTCGACGAAGTAGGTCATATTGTCGTTTCATCGTTTCTTTAGAGGCTCTATCCTTGTCTCCAAAATTTTTCTTCACACTGCTTTTTACTACTTTTTTAGGTGTAAACCATCTAAATCGTGTTTTGGATAAACCAGAACTACCAGCCATTTTTTCCATTGGCGTTAAGTTGGATTTCTCAACAGGAAAACCCGATGCGCTCATCAAAACCATTCTCCGTACTCGTTTAGGGTAGGCCAAAGTCAATTCCCAAGCTAAACGACCTCCTAAACCATTACCGACAATGTAACATCGTTTTACATTTAATTCATCCATGAATTCATTTAAGAAATCACGATAAGCTTTCATGGAATAATCGCCTTTAGGACTAGGCCCAGTCAAACCAAAACCTGGCAGATCCAACCGAACTACACGATATTCTAATTGAAGTGTATCTGCCCAATTATCATAGGTATGAAGTGATGCACCAATATCATGTAACAACAAAATACAGGGCGCACGCTTTGGCCCTTCATCACGATAATGAACATCCATCCCTTGTATTTTGACAAACTCAGATGTTTTGTTGGTGTATTGTTTTTTTAATTTTTTTACAGAATATTCAGGTTTTAAACATCCTGAACTCATAGAACTGAGGACTATCAGAAGAAAAAAGTAATCAGTAAAGTACTTAGGCTTCATATTGGAAGTATTTTAAATTGTCAATAGTTATGTTCTTTCTAAACTTTTTTAGTAAGCTAGTGTAATCTAATTGTAATAAGAACTAGTATTTTTACCAAAAATACTAAATAAACACTAAATAGATTAAAATAAACAATGGAACAAGGCAAATTAAAGATTTTGTTAAATCAAGCGGTCGAGAAATTTAATCAACCTGATTTTATAAAGAATGATCCAATTTCCATTCCACATCGCTTTTCTAAGCTTCAGGATATTGAAATTATTGGTTTTTGGGTGTCAATGCTGGCTTGGGGACAACGAAAATCTATTATTAATAGCGCAAATAGGTTGATTGACTTGATGGATGGAGCACCTCATGATTTCATTATGAATCATGAGGAAAAAGATCGAGCTGTGTTTTCCTCTTTCAAACATCGGACTTTTCAGTATATTGATTCGTTGTATTTCCTAGAGTTTTTTCAAGATTTTTATAAAAAAAATAATTCTTTAGAAAAAGCCTTCTCACAACATTTAATGAAAGGAGATACAACCGTAGAAAATGCCTTAAAAGGTTTTCATGAACAATTTTTTGCATTAGAACATTCTCCTAAACGTACTCGAAAACACGTCTCTACACCTATTCGAAAATCAACCTGCAAACGCCTTAATATGTTTTTGCGTTGGATGGTGCGTCAAGATAAAAAAGGCGTTGATTTTGGGCTTTGGAAAGATATTAAAACGAGTCAATTATTAATGCCGCTTGATGTTCATGTCGATAGAGTTGCGCGTCAATTTAACCTCATTCAGCGGAAGCAAACCGATTGGAAAACAGTATTAGAATTGACCGATGCGCTCAAAAATTTTGATCCTAAAGATCCTGTAAAATACGATTTTGCATTATTTGGCTTGGGCATAGAAGCGAAAAAATGATTTTTATATCCTTCTTTTTAAATAAAAAAAGGCTTCCGATTTTTTTTAAAAGGAAGAACAATCGCAAGTTTTCTTTATTTTTGAACAATCAATAGTTTTTATTTTGGTTCATTCACAATTTTTGCCATTTATTCTAATGTGGGCTTGCTCCATTGTTCTAACTCTTTGAAAAACAACGGGGCAAGCCACCGCTGGATTTAAAAAATATTCATTCTGGCAAAAATTATCAATGAACCTTTATTTTTGAATAAAGACTAACATATCTTTCAATTATAAATGTATTATTATGAAACGATTAGCATTGCTTGTTTTTTGTCTTTTAATGAGTCTTGGAACATTTGCGCAAAGTTCGGCTATTGGAGCAAAAGGCGGTTTGACAGTAGGACTGCAAAGATGGAATGGGCAGCAAAGAGAAGCGTTATTATCTTATAATGCTAGTTTTGTCTACGAAATGATTAGAACAGAAACGTTTAGTTATCTTTTTGATTTTGGTTATCATGTCAAAGGGTCAGCACTTAGATACCAAGGATACGATATTCAAGGCAATGCAATTAATACTTCAATAAAAGATAAATTTAATAATTTGTCATTTATTGCTGGTGCAAAAAGCGCGGTAGATGTTGGATTTTCAGGAGGAACACTTTATTATTTATTAGGTGTTCGATTAGATTATACCATTAATGAAACGGTTAATAGTGCCTTGAATTTTGATAATTTCATTAATCGACTTAATTATGGAGTAACTGCTGGTGGAGGAGTTGAATTTAAATTAAGTGATCGCTTACTTGGTTTCATTGAAATTCAATTTAGTCCCGATTTTTCCCAACAAGTTTACACGCCTCCAGGTACTTATTTTGTCAATATAGGTGGGACAACCTATCAAAGAAATTGGCAAGAACAAAAGGTTATTAATATTCCATTAGAGTTGACTGTTGGAATGAAATTTCTGAGATATTAACCTTCTATAAATAATGCGAATTAAAAATTGATAATCATTCTCAACTCTCAATTTTTAATTCGCATATTATATTAGTTTTAAGAAATAATTAATTATTTCGTTTTATTAGACTTGTTCGGGAGAGCTGATGGAGCGAGACGATACAAAATAAAATTTGCCCGTTGCAGCTCATTAAGTTGCTGTCGAACAAGTCTATTATCTAAATAGTGAACTTTTCAACCTAATAGATCATAAATTGCTTGATCTTCTTTTATCAATTGATTAGCGATGTTCGGTTGTCGTTTTTTTAATGACCAAAATCGAAATTGCTCTATATTTTCTTTTAAAAAGGAAGCGTAAAAAACGGTTAAATAAGCACTAATAGGCAAAAAAAACGCAAGTAAAACGCCATTCCATTGCCAACTCAGAATAGCTATAATTGCCACAATTAGCCAAATGAAAAAATAGCCAAATCCCATGATTGCCCAGCGAAATGTAGAAACATAAATCGCCTCATTTACCTTTTTCTTTGCGACAATATCGCCTATTAATAAAGGCAAACCATTGACAAGAACACCAATCAAAAACAACGGAAAGAGTAATATCAGAAGAAAAAGCACTAATAAGTTAGCCGATTTTCCAACCGCAGTTCCAGCAATATTGTATTTTTTTAATAAGGATTGATAGCTAAGCACTTTAGTTTTAAAGGTATTTAACGCCTCTTTTTCTGGCAATTGATCAAGTTGATTAATATAGTTAGATGCTTTTTGTTCTTCTTTAGATCTGTTAGTTGCCTTTTTATCAAGAATAGGAAAAAATGAATTTTTCAAATGATTACGAACAATGGGCAACGTTGCTTCTAGTAATTCTTCTTCTTCTAAATTGTCGAGATGCACCAAGTTATCCTGCATCGCACTAAATACTTTTTTATTAAATGCATTGATTGCTCTAGCTTTGCTTTTTTTGTAAGCTGCATCAAATTCTTGTATGGCAAAAGGCTCATGACAATGTATCATCGCATCGCCTCCAAAAGAAGTATGTTCGGTATAATTGATGCTGATTGGAACGATACGAACATCTGCATCAAAATCATAATAAGCCTGAAAAGCCATTCGAGCTGCGCCCTTTTTGAGTCGCCTCAGTTTTTTCATCCTTTCACAATCGCCTTCTGCAAAAATTAGTACATTGCCTTTATTTTTTAATACATCAAAGCAAATTTCAAATGTATCTTTATTTTTTTCCAGTTTGGCATATCCATCATGCATTCGATAAATTGGATACATGTTTAATAATTTGAAAATAGGAATTGTCAAACGCGAAAAAACATCACCTCGTGTGATGAAATGCATTCTTTGCGGAAAATAAGCATTAATAATCACAGGATCTATTAAGGCATTAGTATGATTAGCTATGAGTAGGAGAGGCTTGTCCAATGGGATTTTTTCAAGACCAGTATAGTGTATTTTTTTGAAATAAACACGAAAACTTAACTGACTAATCGTTGTTGCAAATGAATATAGCATAATTTTGAACTACTTAAATTATTGGACAAATATAGATTTATTTTATGAGGCTTTATTTAAGGACTTATTTATATAATAAAACCTTCAATTTATGAAAAATTGAAGGCTTTAATTATTACTGATTAATAATGAAATTAGAATTTGATACTTGACAATTCAATACTAATCATCCATATCACCATTCAAAACCATCATAATTTTTTCATATAACCCAACAGGCTTAAACGGTTTTGACATATAATCATTCATACCAACTGCCTTTGTTTTTTCTGCTTCTTGATGACTTGAATTAGCAGATAACGCGATAATTGGAATGCTACTCGTTTCTCGAATTTTGAGCGTTGCATCAAAACCATTCATCACAGGCATTTGCAAATCCATCAAAATTAAATCATAGTTATGTGCTCTTGTTTTATCCACACCAATCAAACCATTTTCTGCAATATCGACAGTTACAAGATTTGACCAAGTTGTCAATACTCGTTTCGTCGCTAATTGATTTAAGAAATGATCTTCTACTAATAAAATGCGAATAGGTCGAGAAGGCTTAGATTCTGTTTGTTTTTTCTTCGCTTTAACTGCTTTTAATGGCAATTCTACGATGAATTTTGAACCATAATTTTCCCTACTTTCTATACTAAGTTGCCCTTTCATGTTTTTGAGGAGCTTATTGGCAATTGCTAGACCCAATTTTTTCTTAGTATCATCATCATGATCTTGCATCAAGAGTTGCTCTGATTCAAGCAATTCTTTAATTTTATGTTTAGGAATACCAATTCCATTATCCTTCACAGTAACCTTGATATTAATAACATCTTCATCCTGACTGATTTTTTCAATCTTGATGGTAACTTTACCATTATCATTAGAAAACTTAATCGCATTGTCGAGCAAGTTATAAATAACTTGATTGATTTTATTCGAATCTCCAATAAAACGATCTGGAACATCATCAACTGAAACGAAATCTAACTTTAAATTTTTATTATCCGCCTTGATTTTAACCACTTGATGAAGACTTTCAAAAATATCACTTACCTTGAATTGTGTTTCTTCTAACTTCACTTTTTCGGAAACCAAAACAGAGAAATTCATCAGGTTATTCACGGAAATAGACAAGTCATTGATACTATCTTTTAAGTTATCAATATATTCTCGTTGTTGACCAGAAAGAGTTGTATTTTCTAAAAGGAAGGATAAATTTAATACCGAAGAAAGCGGCGTACGAATATGAAAACTCATATCCTCCAAAATCTGTTCTTTGATTTGATATGCCTTTTCAGACATATTCTTCTCTTCAGTCAGCTTTCGCGAAATAATATGTTCCGTAATATCTTGCAACGCACCAACGAGTAATATCTTTTCTGTTGATTCGTCGTATTGAATTTTAATTTGATTGACTAAATGCTTGATTTTAGTGCCTCCAACAATTATTCTGTATTCAATTTTTTTAAGTTGACCATTCTTAGTGACTGCCGAAAAAGTATCTTCGACCATCGTTCTATCCTCAGGATGGATATAACTAAAATAATCGGAAAGTGTTGGACTAAGACTGCCGAGCTTAAAACCAAAAATCCGAAAAACTTCATCAGACCATTTCATCTCATTGGTCACAATATCCATTTCCCAATTGCCAAAATGCGCCATTTCTTGCGCTTCCATGAAGCGTTTTTCACTCAATGACAGGCGTTTAGCATATTGTTCTAAATGTTGCTGCGTTTTGAATCGTTGTAGAGAATATCGAATAACCCTAGATAATAAACCGCTTTCAAATTGCCCTTTAACTAAGAAGTCTTGCGCACCAGCTTTTACTGCTTGATTACCCATCACTTCGTCATTCAACCCTGTTAATACAATAACAGGAATGTGTGCGAAGCGTTTTAAAAAATTAGATAATGTTTTGAAGCCATGACTATCAGGCAGAGATAAATCTAATAGAACCAAATCTATTGCTTTTTCATCTGCAATAGTTTGCCCTTCATAGAAAGATTCTGCATGATGTAAATCATGCTTAAAGCCAGCTTCTCTAAGATAAATTCTAACAAGGTGTGCATCCCCTGGATTATCTTCTATAATTAATATTTGAGTCTTGTCTTTAGAACTCATACTCTGTGCTTGTTTACCAGTTGCTCTTTATAAAGAGACTGACTAAATATATCAGTCTTGTTGTGGCAAGATAATATTAAGTTAATGCTGATTCTTATTAATCAATAAAAGAAGACTAAATTTTATTATTTGTTGATAGCTAAAATTTGTTTTTATATTTCAATTAGACCTACTTAGGTAAGTAAAAGTAAAAACAAAATTTGATTAACGTTTATCTTACCATTGTTGGTAAAATAGTGGTTGTCAACCAAAAATCTTCTATTTTTTGAATAACATCAAAGAATTTTTCGAAATCTACAGGCTTATTGATATAACAATTAGCATGAAGCGTATACGTTTTTAAAATGTCTTGTTCTGCGTTCGAAGTTGTTAATACAACTACAGGAATTCGTTTTAAATAATCATCCGTTTTAATTTCTTCTAAAACTTCTCTTCCATCCTTTTTAGGTAGATTTAAGTCTAATAAAATTAAATCTGGAGTGATTACATCTGTATGAGCACCTTGTTTTCGAAGAAAATCAATAGCTTCTACGCCATCCATAACGACCTCAAGGTTGACAGACAAACGACCTTCTTTAAAGGCTTCTTGTGTCAATCTAACATCCCCTGGATTATCTTCAATTAATAAAATGTTCACTGGTCTTGTCTTCTTTACCATTATTATTTCTAATTAAATCTTGGGTAACTATTTGAAAAAAATACGATTAATATTGCTAATATAGTGCTAAATGTGACAATTAAAAAAAACATTTTTAATAAACATTCACATTATATTCTATAAACGATATTGTAAAAAATTATGTAGAGGCGAAATAAAATTATATTTATATTGTTTAACTTTTATATACAAAATATATAATGGATAAACAATATTATACAGTTTTAAATTAAATTATTTTTAATGTATAAACAATTATATTTTGAGAGAGGAAAATAATTTAACTTTGCTTTATCTTAAATCATTGATTTAATTATTGTTATTTTATTTATAACTCTACAAAAATATTGCTTTTAGAGGAAAAGATGAAATAGTTAGACTATTTATTATATAACTATTTCATCTTTATTATTTTAAAATTGTTTTTTTAAATAAAACATAAATTAAATCACTAAATAAATTTTTTATTCAATATATTTTTTAACTATTTTGGAATTTTATAAACCTTTATATATGTATTTTGTCTTTATTTTTTTCTAAAAAATATTGCTTTTAAAAAAATGTAAGAGATAACTTAGTGTTACATCGATTCTTAAATGTTGCAAAAAAATATATATATAATAAACTATTGATTTAGAACCATCAAAAATTCAACCATTTTTTTTAAAAAATGTTCTTATGTGACTTGATTTTTATTAAAAAAAAAATTGAAATCAAAATAAGGCGCAATGAAATAATAACTTTTTATTCTAAAATCGTTTTTTTCTAAAAAAAATCAAGTGTAAAGTTATTTTTATTTATACCTAATAGAATATTTAGTTTTTTAATAAAAACAAAATTAAGCACGTACTTAAAAATCTGATAATAATGCTTTA
>CAKZLL010000518.1 GCA_937125475.1 uncultured Saprospiraceae bacterium
TCTATTATTGCCTTAGGATAATAAGAGGTGTCTGTAATTGGTGTAGAAAAACTTCGGGTTATTACAAGTTTGATCTTGTCCTTGGCTAAAGTTAGATTCGGAATAATTCCTGTGAAATCCGAAATTATTTCGGATTTCTTAATATTTAACTAAATAAAAATTTTGACTTTATTTTGATAAAAGGCTTTGAGGGTGGCTGTTAAGCTTATTAAACGACTATTTAAGGCTTTGCAGCCTAATTTGGCATGATAATATAGACTTTCATTATACTAAAGTGTTAGAACTAAAGAATTGTTTTTTGATATTGGATGTCAGTCGATTTTAAATGTTTGGATGAGTTTTGTTATATTGCGTGTGATATGTTGTAACTTTATATATGATTAGGTTTAAATGACGCAATAACATGATACTAAGCAACACTCAAAAAAGAAAGATACATAATCGTCGTTTTGATGAAATGCGAGTAACAAAAGAATATATCAAAACGGAATATGTTATTTTTCAGAAAATTATCCAACAATATCGACTATATACTAATAATCAGTTAAGAGATTATATACTTCATTTATTCGATAGAAAGATGAGAGAAGAAATTAAAAATGGTAAAGATACAAATGTTCCCGTAAGAGCCTACTTCATACGAAAGGTAATAGAATATTTATGTGAGTATGATAGAGATAAATATTGGACTGATGCAAGAATAAAGCACCTAAAACACAAACTTGGGTTTACAGTAGAGCTTATTATTATTATTCAATACCTTGAAAACCAAATATTAGATAAAAAATATATATCTTCTGATAAAGAACTTAATCAAAACCTAATCGCAGGCAATATTCTGCGTGTATTATTATTTGAATATTTAGAAAAAGAATTATTAAAAATCATCGCATTGCGAAAAGTTTTTAAAATTATTAAAGCGGTACGTGAAATCTTACTTTATGTAGATTTGGGGCAGCGAATCGATAAAGAATTTAACAATTACGAATATTACAAAAAACAAGACTGGACTAAATCGCTTAACTTTGATAAAAATGATTTGACGCTTCAAATCAATCAGCATATCCAACCTATCCAGGGTATAATAAAAAAAATCCAACAAGAAATTCCAGAGAAGAGTAATTATATTGATCTATATTTTCAAAGAATATTTTTGACAAATGTGTCTTTATTTTCTCTTTCAACAAAGTTAATTATTGAATTATTGGCTAGCCCAAGTGAGGTAGTGGCTAATATGAAAAATTATGCAACTTGTTATGGCTTGTCATTGCAAGTAGTCAATGATAATCATGACTTTGTGAATAAAGAAAAAGGAGAAGAGACAGTTGCTAAAAAATCAACTGATGCTTTTTCTGACCTCCGAAATACTAATATAACGCTTCCACTTTTGTATCATTTAGACAAAGGATATAAGCGAATTATATATGACTATCTAGAAACTAAAGATCTAAAAATAATAGAAGATTATTCCGAACAAATTCACTACGAAATTATACAAAGCCGTGCCATCCGAAAATCTATTCGTATTGGACAACGCATTGGTCAACTAGCTAAATATCATTTAAATTATAAAAATAAAAACACTCCTTATTTGATTGATTTATGTCAAATATCAAATTGGAATAGATTTTATACACATTTCTATCAAAAAGGGAAAACACAAAATTTAAGTATTATGGAAAAATATCCAAGTGAGAAAATGTACAACGCTATTAGAGAAGCTATTTTTAATATTACAGGTAAAAATGACCTATCATTTGTTACGCAAAATAGTATAACAGAAGGACGAAATAAGATTGGATCTTATGTAGATATTAGTCATATTGATTTATCAAAAGAACAAGTTGAGAAACTCCAGCCTAGCATTAATTTTATTAATGGAGAAAAAGTAAGTGAGAAATGCAGAACTCCCCAAATGATCAAAGAGATTGATAAGGAAGCAAAATTTGGAGCATTATCTGATTATTTTAAAGGAATTGATAATGATGAATTTAAGAAGAGTGAGAAAAATATAATTAGCACTAAATATAATATCGAACAAGATATTTGGCTAGAACTACCAGTTTCAATTGAAAATGAAATTCTTGGAGCAGCATTTATTATCTTGAAAGATAGGGATAGATCACTTTATAAGAAACATAAAAAGAGGTTGCATAAGGAAGTTAGTGTTTTATATAAAAAGAATATAATTGAACATACAATGGGGTAAAAAGCATTGTTAAAACTATATGTTAAAAAGCATTAAATGTTTGCTTTAGAGTTGGTGGATTGTGTTAAATTTCATAATATTGATTGATTAATCATAAACCAAAATCAATATTATGAGTACACAGCGCCAGCCAAAATCAATAATAGATACATTAAAAATCCCCAAGTTTAGAGACTTTGCAGAACTATTACATGATAGGCTTCATGCTATTTTGTATCATATTGAAGATTGGGAAAATAAAGATAAGGAGGGAAAGGAAACGACCCGAAAATTCACATTAATTACGAATCTTCGTGATAGAAGCCTTGAGGAACTGGATAAAGATGTCTTGATCTATGGAGGAGCAAATACGCAAAGACAAATTCTTGAAGAATGGAAAAAGCCCAAAGAAGATTTAACTGAACATTGGGAATATTTAAATGATTTTGCTTATAGCCCAAATGAAGAATTTAAAGAATTTATTACTTATGATCTATATCAAAAATTTAAAAAAGGGGAAGTTTCAATTGCTGATTTAAATATTGGTTCGCTTGAACCTTATTTTAGAAGAATGAGTAATCCCGTTCAAATTCATGAAAAAGCTATTCTTCAAGAATATTTTACATTAAAAGGTAAAAATGCAGATTTTTTCCTCTCTATCCCAATTGTTAGTTTAGGTACGTTTGATGGTGTAGCACATATTATTTTTCAAAAAGATCATTTAGATTATTTCTTAGATAAAGAACAACAAATTAAAAATAAAGCATATAATGATCAATTAGAAAAAGAAGAGGAAATTCTTACACAAATTGAGGAATATGAACAGAAGTTAGATCAGTTAGATAGTAAAAAAAAGGAATTTATTGATACTGATAAAATACAAAAAATAGAAGCTCAGGAAAGGGAAATTAAAAATAAACGAAAAGAACTTGAAACGAAGAAAGAAAAAAAGTCAGATTCTATTGTGCTTAATAAACAAATTGAGGCATATGAAAAGCAGCTAGATCAGTTAAGTAATAGAAAAAAGCAACTTCTTAATATTCCTGAAATACAAAAAATAGAAGCCCAAGAAAAAGAAATAGAAAACGCACGAGAGCAACTTAAAAATGATAAAGATGTAAAACCAGAATATCCTGTAAAAAGAGATGTATTGATTAGAATTATTAAATTATTTTCGTTTGAGTATGATAGTTTAGTATTAGACTGGGATTTAGTTGGAGAAAACATTCAAGAAACATCGAAAGTAAAACTTGGGAGGCTTAATGAAATTGATTATTATGAAAAGGATAATAAAAATCCAATTTTAAAGGAATTAAAATTCCCGACTTATTATCGTATCTCTTTGAGATATTTAACTGAAAGATTAGAGCAAAATAATCAAGTTCCTCTTCTATTACAAGAGCAACGAGAAGCATTAATCAAACAACAGCGAGTAACGGCGATTATTACAATCCTAGTTGATTCTTATGCTCATAATATTAGTGCGCATAGTTTAACTGCATTGAATTGGTGGTTTAGAGAGCGAGCTATTTGGATGGAGGGTAAGGATATTATTAAGTTAGCAACATCAGAGACTGACAATCGAAATCCGTTAACAAAATATGGTATTCGACATTTATCAAAAGAATTATATCCACTGTTTAAATTTTTGATGGAAAAAGGCGCTTTTTGGAGTGGAATTACTCGAAAAACCAATTTTGGAGGAAGGCGAAGTAATTGGTATGAAATGTTGTGGTTCGATTTTATCAATAGCCCTTTGTATCTAGGCACGATTGCGAATACGGAAGGAATTAATAAAATCAATATACATATCACTATTTATGAAAAAGATGAAGAACAATCTAAATTTTATCGACAACGAATAGTTAAAGAAAAAAATGGAAAAGCATTATCAGGGCATTTTGTTTCGATTGATTTATGGAAAAGTGAGAAGACAAAAATTCCTTTAGAAGAGAAATATCAAGAACTCAAAGATAGAAGTGCTTTCGTAGAAATTGGGGCAGATTATGAAAAATTAAGAAATGAATTAGCTCAAACAAAGGTCTTTTTATCTGGTGGTGTCGTAGGTAAACATTCGTTTTTTACGATCATTGAGAATGAGATTAGGAATGTAAAACACCATGATGTTGCTACAAAAAAGCATATGAATGAACATGGTTTAGACTTACATTTATCTTTTCAGAGTATCAATGTAAAAAGAGAACAAAGTGATCGAGCAAAACAAGAATTGTATCAGGTAGGTGTTTGGATTGGTCATCCAACCGATTTATTTGTTGGTCATGAAAACAAAGAAATGCTTTTATTGATCAAGATGAGAGGTTTGGCTGGGGATATTATGGAAGAAAAAAATAATGTGTATAAACCCAAATTAGGAGGAAATTATCAAGATAAGATTTGTGCAGGAATGTTATTTAATAATGATTTTGGTAAAGTACAAAATAGAAAAACAGTTAAGGATCGAACCTATTTTCCGTGGATTGTAGTCGCTACATCAGAGGAAAAAACACCTCATTTAGATTTTGAATTAACACCTCAAAACACAGGGTTAAATAAAAGTGGCACTGTCGTAATTATTAATGAAACAGAAATTAAAAAAGCCTATAAACATACAAAAGGTTATACTAAAAAGTATTTGTACCTCTGGCAAGGAGAGGAAATTTATCATATTAAAGGCGATCAAGATTTTGAATGGGAGAATATCGCTCGCTTTAGATTTGTTAATGTGCCATCAAATTTCGGGAAAGCTTATGATGAAATAAAAGCAAAAGGAGTAGTTCGATTATTAAGAAAGGACACTTTAAATGATGTTATTGATGCTTATAAAATATGGTTGGCTCAATGGCAAAAAACAACAACAGATTTTGTAATTGACTTAAAAGAGGGAAAAACTTTAGTAGGAAGTATTATTTATCACAATAATAAATTGACTTACTTCTCTTATAATGAAAGACGAAAAGAGGAAAGTAAAATCCGAGATATTTATAGCTCATTAAATAAAGTAGCTAAAAACAGGCTCATTCAAATGGCTCACGGAGGGAAAGATCAAGATAAAAATGATATTTGGCGTTTTCGTTCTCATGGCACGGCAATGCAGCAAATATTTAAAGTGAAAAATAGTATTTCGGAAACAGAAAAGATTGACGAACTAGAATTATATGAACTATTTGAAGCCTTGATTACCAATGTTTGTATTTTTGACAATCGGGTTTATGATCGTTTAAGAGTAGGCAGAAGAGATTTTTATAGAGAGAATTTGAAATTTGATGTTAGGCAAGAAGATAAAGACGAATGGAACAAACTAAAGAAAAAAGGATTTAGTCAATATCATTTTTTGGTGGTGCATTTGTCTTTTATTGAAAATATGAAGGATAATAAATATAGTGAAAAAAATATAGTGGCGTTTGTAAAAGAGGAAATATTGAATGGTGGTTCAATAGATGATTTGGAGAAAAATTTTGTACTCGTTATCACAACAGGGCGTGGGCGAATGGAATGGTGGTCTAATTTGGAAAAAACTAATTTAACACGTTTTACGACTTTTAGACCGATTGAATCAATACTGACAGCGGTAGAAGATGCACTACAAAAGAAAGATGATTTTGATTTAAAATATAATATTGCCAAAGTTCTATTTGGTTCTTAGTCAACAACTTAATATTTAAAACCTAAATTAAATGAGATGAACTCTATAACAAAAAATAAGAAAAAGGCTAAACAGCGGATCATGATAATAGATTGGAAGTGGAAATCACTGCCACTTAAACTCAATGATAAAGTTCTTGAAAAACCTGAAAATCAACAATATTTGCAGGATTTTACGCTAGGAAAAGGCAAGTTTTATAATGTTTATGAAGTGATTGATACTAAAGATTTTAAAAAATTGCCAGAAGATATAGAACCACTAAAAAATGGAGATTTAGTCATTACAACTTGGATTTTTAATGGCGAAAAAACCATAGATATATTAGAACAAATTGTAAAAAAATATAATAAAAATAACCCAGAAATTTACCTTCTGCTCCATAGAGGTGAAGATTTCGAGCATGAAGATGTCAAAATATTATTGAACCGGATCAAACCAATTGATAAAATATTTCTCTTCGCTTATGGTCGAGATCATTTATATTATCGAACTAAAAATATTGGGTTAATTAATGATGTAGGCGATTTTCATAAAGGATGGGAGTTTGATGAAGAGTTAGAAAAAGAAGTGTTTATCCAAGTAGCAAATGAGGAGAGAAAATTAGTCAAATATGAATATTTTGATAGAGTGTGGAATTATTACCGTTTAGAGTTCAAACGGAAGTTGAGCCAATTAGAAGGACTTGTCTTCAAGGAATGTATGGCTTTATTTATTGGCTCTGAAATAGAAGCAATGCCAAAAGAGGCGTTTATTTTTAAAATTGAACATGGAGCATTAGCTAAGAAGCATTTGTATATTAGGATCAAAAGCTTATTGGGTGTTTATGATAATCTTAAAACCTTGTCATTTGAAGCTGCTGAACCACTAGAAAAGGAGCTTGAAATATTAGCTAATTATGAAAAAACGATGGAAACTTCTTTGATTTTTGATGATGTCCGTGAAAATCTAGAGCATTATGAGAATGCTAAAGAAAAACAAGTTTCTCATCATTTTGATCAATTAATTATTAAGCTAAAGCCTATTTTTTTAAAAAATCATGGAAATAAAACAACGATAACAATTAAGGATATGCAGGAGGTTAGCCAAGCCTTTAAATCATTAAGAAATAAAATTATCGGAGAAAATATGTAATTATATAAAATAAAAAGAAATGACAATAAAAATCCCATGCCTTTGTAATAATGACAATATAAATAGCAATTTAAAAACCTATTTAGAGCTGCAAGGTTGTGAAATGCTATTGGTCAATCCTCAAAATTTTATACCTGATGATGTTTTAATTATTTGTGAACCTTATTTAATTCAAGGGGATAGTTATAGCGTGCATCGATTTTGGCGCAGGTATTTGTATTATAAATCTTCGAATACTAAATTAATTGTTTGTGGTTATGATGTCAGTAAACATCCTAATTATTTAAGTTTGATTAATCGCCCTAAAGTATTGACTAATTTTATAAAAAAGGCAAAACGAATATCAGATTATAAAGTAAATAAAAATGAAATTTCGACTGACTTTGGAATAAAATATAAATATAAAGATACTTGGGATACGGCTTTTAAAGCGATTAGAGGGGTTGATTTTATAGATAAACGATATAACGTGTTTTTTGATGGGCATGACGAAATGTCTTCTTTGATATGGAAATTAACACAAATTAATAGACGCATCAATATTAATCAACATCAATTGACTAATAAAAAAAGGGCTTATAAGGAGATTAGAGAAGAAATTTTAGAGGATTATAATGAAGTTTGGAGCGGTTTTTTTGAGCGTTGGAAACAATATAATAAACATTATTTTATAGAATTGCCTATTTATCAAGAGATTCAGCAGATCGATCGATATATTCAAAATTTAGAAAACTTTTGTAAAGCGATTCCACTCAAAGAAAGTGATTATTTTGATTTTAATCCTCAAAATTCAACGCAACAAATTAAACTAGAACTCAAGCAGCTAGAACGATATGCAGATAATAATTTCGGTAAGGGTTTACCAACTAATCATCTGGAAGCTTATCTTGAAATTGATGATGATTTTGAAGATGAAAAGTTAGCTAATCGAAAAAATAAACCATTGATTCTATTAGTTGAAAATGAAATTTCTCATATAGAAAATTTTAAAGAGGCATTTGGAGAGTATTATAAAATAAGAGTAACTAAAGATGAAAAACATACACTCAAAATATTAGAAGATATTGCTGCTTTTGAATTGATTGCATTAGACTTAGATTTAGTTGGAGATTCTAATTATGAAAGAGGTATTCAATTTATTCCAGAAGTGAAAAAACGAACGAACGCTTCTATTATTGTTGTCACAGGAGATAGACAAGATTCTACGGGGATAGAAGCAATGAAAGCTGGAGCTAATGATTTTCTTAAAAAAGCTGATTTCAACGTGAGAATTTGGATAAAGAAATTTGAGGAAGCTATTGGTAAGCGTCAATTAGTTAAAAAAGTCAAGCATTTAGAAGTTGAAAATAAAATATTAAAACGCCAAAATGCTAATCTAAAAGCACAAATTGTTCCTTTTATTACGAAATCTCCAAAAATGGAGACAATTAAGAAACGACTTAAAATATTAGCTGCTAAACCGAATACTAGAGTTTTAATTACAGGAGAAACAGGTGTTGGAAAAGATGTCGCTGCTCGATATTACTATCAATGTAGTGAGCGATTTGGAAAACCTTTTATTGCAGAAAACTTAGCTGGTACATCGAAGGAAATGCTAGAAAGTAAGCTGTTTGGATTTAAAAAAGGAGCTTTTACAGATGCTAAAGCTGATCATGATGGTATTTTTAAAAGAGCGGATAAAGGCGTTTTATTTTTAGATGAAATTGGCGAAATTGATCCAGAAATTCAAGTTAAACTATTACGTGTAATTGAGGATAAACAAATCACGCCTTTGGGCAGTAGTAGATCTAGTAAAGTTGATATTCAGATTATAACTGCAACTAATTTGGATTTATTAGCAGCCATAAAAGAAGGCAAGTTTAGAAAAGATTTGTATCAAAGATTGAAGGGGCATTTGATTGAAATTCCTCCATTGAGAGAACGTAGAGAAGATATTATTCCGATTATGTTGCATTATTTAAATATTTCAGAAAATGAATTATATCAAATAATGGATGAAAATGTAGTAGAATATTTAATCAGTTACAACTGGCCTTATAATGTGCGAGAACTTAGAGATACAATTGAAGTAATGAAAGTAAATCAAGAAGTAGAGGAATTAAATAAAATAACTTTTGAGTGTTTGCCCAATGAAATTAAAGAAAATGCCACTACTACTATTGATAATGAAAATTTATCAGCAGGAGAAGCATTAGCTTTAGAAAAAGCACAAATTGAGTTAAAAAGGATAGATAAAGCATTAGCAAAAGCTAAAGGACATAGAGGGGATGCAGCTAAAATATTGAATATGAAATCATCCGATGATATTCGTTATCGTATTAAAAAATATATTAAAGAATATTCAAACCTAGTACAACAATATCCGAATATTTATAAAGCATACAAGAATTATTTCTAAAACTTAAATAACACGCTATGAACAACCAAGAACAAATTAAGCACAAAATTCTTTTGATTGACGATGAAGATGAGGTTTTTGTAAGAGATTTTAGAGAACTATTTGAAGATTATTTTGATATAGAGCGAGTTTATTCAGGATTTGAAGCTTTGTCAAAAGTAAATAATAGTGATTATCATTTGGTAATAACTGATATGAAATTGAATAAAAATCAAAGAGGTTTTGAAGGCTGTCAAGTGATGTCTTTTATAAAAAAGATAAAGCCAA
>CAKZLL010000519.1 GCA_937125475.1 uncultured Saprospiraceae bacterium
AAATGCTATAAGTTTTCACACCAACATGGTCTGTAGACGCTGTCCAGCTCAAAGCTATAGACGGTGTAGAAGTGCTCGTGCCTATAAGGGTTGGTGGTGCTGATGGTGCTGCGGTATCTGTTGTTGGTGCAGGAGCTGAATCGTCGGTTCCTTCACTTGAACAACTTAAAATTATAACACAACATACTATAACTAAATATCTATATATTTTCATCCTCTTGTAACTAAATTTTACTTTCTTCCTTTAATGATTTTGTTTTACCATTTTTTCAAGCCCAATAATTTCTCACCTAATTCAGATAATTCGGCTCGTTCATACTTCGTTTGTTCCCAATTTCGAGGATCACCAGGAAAAGCATATCCTTCTGGCGCGATGCGATTTTTCCATGAATTAACTCGCCATTCTTTCAAGGCTTCATTCTCTTCTTGCGCTGGCATCATCGAAACATATTGAGCAATCCTTACTTTATTTTCCGAATAATTTGGACGAATACCATGCGGTTCTGCACTATTAAAAATTAATAAATCTCCTGCTTCCATTGGTACTTTGACTAGTTTATCTTGTAGGTCAGTCGTGTCTGGCTTAAAATGATTTCGATCTTCTGGCTGTGTCAATTTCCAAGTATCGTAATTTTTGAATAACCACGGAATGCACTGAAATCCCCCCATATTTTCATCCATTTGATCAGCTAATGCCAATACACCTTGTACGTTTTGTGGCTTTGTATCTGGATCATAATCCCAATGAATAAAACCTTTATATTCATATCCAGGACGAATCGGAAAGTTCAAATTTGCTCGATCTATCGTAACCCATAATTTTTCTGTTCCCCAAATATCTACAAATGCATCATAAACTCGAGGCATTTGTCGGTTATTCCACAAGTGCTGATTGTTATATGCTTCTACCATCCCTGTTCCTGCCAATTCTTTCATTTTCATTTCAGCACGGGGCGCAGTGTACCAAGTTGTTTTGTCGGTTGGATTTTTATCTTCAAATTCCCAAAGGAATGCGGCAGTTTGTGCAACTTGTTCTCTCGAAACTGCATTTTTAATAACGACATAACCATTCTCTTTCCAAAATTTCCATTGCTCAATAGTCAATACCCTCAACGAATCAGCGGTCGCCTTTTGTCTTAATTTGATGTTGCTACTTTTTGCAGTAGAAGGATTTCCAGGAATATCTTTATGTTGATTATCAGGAATCATTGTCGTTGCCATCGTTTGATTATTATCTATCATTATCTCTATTTTTTCATTATAAGTAATAATACAAATTTGACTTTTTTTTTGATCAATTATTTTACGATAGTTAACCAACATTTGTACAATATTGATTAATTTTAATTTTAATCGACTAATTCAATCCAATTTTGTGAAAGTTTTATGAAAATTCAACTCGAAACCATTACCGCCACAACCAATCGATCATTCACAATGATGTTCAATCCGCGATTAAGCGATTTGTTTTTTTGGCATTTTCATCCCGAATATGAATTGATTTATATTGAAGGGGCAACAGCGACGCGCCATGTCGGAGATCATATTTCGACTTATCAAGATAGTGATTTGGTACTAATTGGCTCTAATATTCCTCACCTTAATTTTGATTATGGTGTAAAAACGGCTTACAAAAAAGTGGTTGTTCATATAAAAAAAGACTTTGTTGATAATCATTTGCCAGCAATACCAGAACTTGCTCACATTACACCATTATTTAAAGAAGCCCAATATGGTTTAGTTTTTAAAGGTGCAATAAAGAAAAAAATCGGTGCGAAATTATTTAATTTTGAAAAATTAACCCCATTCCAACAATACATGGAATTGCTGGAAGTATTAGAATTATTGACCCAAATTGAAACGGTTGAATTGCTACATGAACAAC
The DNA here is from genome assembly GCA_937125475.1 of uncultured Saprospiraceae bacterium. Classification (GTDB taxonomy): domain Bacteria; phylum Bacteroidota; class Bacteroidia; order Chitinophagales; family Saprospiraceae; genus CAKZLL01. Next base: position 1,886 of record CAKZLL010000519.1, read on the forward strand.
CTTACAACAACAAATATAATGACAGAGAACAAGGCAGGTTACGCGCTATTTATGCTTTTGTAGACCAAAATTACCACCAAAAAATAGCATTACAGGACTTAGCCAATATTAGTAATATGACCAAAGAAGCATTTTGTAGGTATTTTAAAAAAACGACAAGTTATACTTTTATTCAATTTTTAAACCGCTATCGGGTCAGTCAAGCCAAACGCCTATTAATGTCTGGCGAAAATGTAAGTAATGCCTGCTATGATTCTGGATTTGAAAGTCTTTCTTATTTCAATCGCGTTTTTAAAAAAATCAGTCAAGAAAATCCAAGCGATTTTAGAAAAAGGTATTCTTCTTAAAATATATTCTTCCCTTATTCGTCTAATTCTAACAATGATTTTTTATTTGAATACTAAAAGAACCTTATCTTTGTTTTAAATGCAAAATGATTTGTATCAATAATTTTTATAAAAAAGAATGTACAGCTTATGGCAATGAAAGAAATTAATGCAAAAAAAATAAAAAGAGGCGTTTTATTTACAGTCTTAGGGATCTCAATTGTTGTAATTGCGAGCTTAATGATTTATGCTAATTTTACATATAGTGAAGGTACTAGAAACGGAACAATCATTAAAATTAGTAAGAAAGGTAATTTATTCAAAACCCATGAAGGGCAGTTAAATGTAGGTGCTTATATTAATAATGAGAGCGGTAAAATACCAACGACAATTTGGGAATTTTCTGTACCTAAAGACAATACAGATGTCTTAGATGAGATTAATAAATCCGTCGATCTAGGCAAACGCGTTAAATTATATTATAAAGAAAAACTGACAACGCTCCCTTGGCGAGGTGATACGAAATATATGATTTATAAAGTTGACATTTTGTAAATATCAACTTTATCGCTTTTTTAGGACGAAACAAAGCAATTATAATATATAATAAAGGGCTACTGACTTTTATTAGCACGATTATAGTTGCTTTTTATTTTGTTTTAAAAAAACTGACTTTCTATTCAAACCTTCATTGAAAAATTTTAATAAAAAATGAATGATGTGCTCTTTTACAGTAATTTTTTCTAGAAAATAACCACAATAAAAGACAACTTAATAATAGCTATGTTTAAATTGTAGTCTCAATATATAAGTATATGAACAAGATTAGCAACCTATGGCAAAAAATCATAGATTTAGGGTATACAGAAGACTTGTCTTACATTAATAGAATACGCTTAAAAATTTTAAATCAACAAGGTTTTTATGTAGTTATTATTGTATTACTTTTTATACTAAAAACTATCCTAGAAAATGAAGATGATATTATTCTATTGTTCATTATACTCCTCCTATCCTTTGGAGTAAATTTTCTTAACTACAAGAAAAAATACCTTACTGCTAAAATTTATTGGATGACTTTTTTCCCAGCTTTAATGATGGGAATGATTACTCTTTACGGATCTGCACTTAGGGGAGAAGTCACTTTTTTTATTTTCCTAGTTACAGCACTAATCTTTTTTGATAGGAAAATATTGCGCTATATCTTTGTTGCATTTGCGATAACATTATTCCTTATTAGCATTTTTTATACTAAAAACTTTGAAAGTCCTTATGCTTCAATTACAGATGAAATTGATACAATATTGATATTTCTAATCACTGCTTTATGCATGGCTGCTATCATTAATACTTTTTCTAGTGAACTCAGGAAACACATCAAAAACCTTGAAGTTAATAATGTTAAATTGACAACTGCTTATGAAGAAATTGAGCGCTTTGCTTATATATCTTCCCATAATTTAAAAACACCAATCAGAACAATTAGAAGTTTTACCGACCTCATTTCAAGAGATTTAAAAAGGGAAAAAACAGACCATCTAGAAGAATATTTAGATTATATCAAAATGGGTTCAAAACAAATGCAGTTCTTAGTCAATGATATACTTGAATATTCAAAACTCAACCAAACGTCAGAAATTGAAATTACAGCAATCGACCCGAATAAACTCATTCAACAAGTTTATAGTCAACTCGAAAATATCAGTGAAAAACCTATTGAATTAACAACTCATGATTTACCAATTTTTCATTCAAATCAAACACTAGTACATGTCGTTTTTCAAAATCTATTAGAAAATTGTGCTAAGTATAATAATAACGATACGATTAGAATAGAGATTAATTATTCATTATCCAAGGATAATCATATTTTTAGTATAAAGGATAATGGAATAGGAATTGAGGAAAAATATCATGGCAAAATATTCAATATGTTTGAAAGATTGAATAATGAAAACTTAGAAGGTTCGGGCATTGGTTTGGCTATGAATAAAAAAATAGTAGAAAAACTAGGCGGTCAAATATGGCTTTCTTCTGCATTAAATCAAGGGTCTACTTTCTATTTTTCTATTCCGAATTTGCCTTTACTTATATAATATTATATAGGGGGTGTAGGGCAAAGGCATGCCTTTGCCCTACATATCATATTATTCTAAAATGTCATTTCTGGAATATCTCCTTCCACAATCAAATGACCTTCCGTAGCTGCAATAATTTCTTCTATTGAAACCCCAGGAGCGCGTTCGATTAACTTAAAACCACCTTCGACAATATCCAAAACTGCCATATTCGTAACGATCTTTTTGACGCAACCAACGCCCGTCAATGGCAAAGAACAACGTTTCAATAATTTGGACTTTCCTTTACGATTTGTATGCATCATTGCGACGATAATATTATCTGCCGATGCCACTAAATCCATCGCGCCACCCATTCCTTTCACTAATTTTCCCGGAATTTTCCAATTTGCAATATCTCCATTTTGAGCCACTTCCATCGCGCCCAAAACAGTTAATTGAATATGTTGACCTCGAATCATCGCAAAACTTGTGGCAGAATCAAAAATCGACGCGCCCGACATAGCCGTGATCGTTTGTTTTCCTGCATTAATCAAATCTGCGTCTTCTTCTCCATCAAACGGAAAAGGCCCCATGCCCAAAATTCCATTTTCGGACTGAAATTCAACACTTATTCCCTCTGGAATATAATTCGCAATTAAGGTAGGAATACCGATACCCAAATTGACATACCAACCGTCTTGTAATTCTTGCGCTATTCTTTTCGCTATACTATTTCTATCTAACATGTTTAAATTTTGACTGGTTAATTAAATGGGTTCAAGATTATGCTTCTTTCTGCCTTACGGTTCTTTGTTCAATGCGTTTTTCATATTTTTCTCCTTGGAAAATACGCTGCACAAAAATCCCTGGCGTGTGAATAGTATTAGGATCAAGTTCTCCAGGTTCTACCAATTCCTCTACTTCTGCAATGGTAATTTTACCAGCCATTGCCATTACAGGATTAAAATTTCGAGCCGTTCCTTTGAATACTAAATTTCCCATTCGATCGCCTTTCCAAGCTTTCACAATCGCAAAATCAGCCGTTAATGCCATTTCCAAAATATGCGGTTTACCATTAAACATTCTAACTTCCTTACCTTCCGCAATCTCCGTTCCATAGCCTGCTGGCGTAAAAAAAGCAGGAATTCCAGCACCACCAGCTCTACAACGTTCTGCCAAAGATCCTTGAGGAATTAAATCAACTTCCAATTCTCCACTCAACATTTGGCGTTCAAATTCTGCATTTTCGCCTACATAAGAGGAAACCATTTTCTTTATTTGGCGTTTTTGGAGCAAAAGCCCTAAACCAAAATCATCAACTCCAGCATTATTTGAAATACAAGTCAATCCTGTAACGCCTGTTTCAACTAAAGCTGTAATCGCGTTCTCAGGAATGCCGCAAAGACCAAAACCGCCCAGCATCAAAGTCATATCGTCTTGAATACCTTGAATAGCTTCTTCCGCATTAGCTACTATTTTATTCATATTATCTAGTATTTTGCTATTTAGAGTAGAAAGAACAAGTCCTCTTTTTCTAAATCTATTGAAGTAATGGAAATTATTTTTTATAAATAAAGCCTGTTTTTCTTAAAACAAACTCTTAGCAAATAAACTAAATTTACAATAAATTCTATCTTTTTCCTACTAGAATACTCCCAAAAGTGCGGAATATCATTTTAATTTCGTCCTCCTATTCAAAGTAATCTATTGAATAATTTTTTATTTAGATTAAATCAAAATAAAGTCGTTTCATTTCTTGTTTTTCTCAAATTTCTGTATTTAATTTGCAGCACAATTCAATGCTATTTATAATTAGTCTAAATAAAAAAAGATGAGAAACTTATTAAACGCTTTTTTGATTTTAATGGTAGCAACTTTCTCAATGTCTTCTTGTGACGACGGAACGGATGGGTATGATATTCCTGCTACTTACAATTTTGAAAATGTAAGTTACGCTGGTCAAACGCAGCGATTGTCTATGCTAGCAGAATTAGCGGCTTATGCCAAATCTGGAAGCACGGCAGGAACAATTGTAACTGCTGACAAACTAAAAGGTATGTATAGTAATGATCCAAATAATGCTGATTTTGCTAATACTTATGACGCGACCAAACAATTAAAAAACAAAACCTTCTCTAGTGAAACAGCTGTTTTCGAAGGATTAATGGATGATTTGGCAACAGCCAGCCAATCAACTATGCCAGCTTCTGACGGTCAAGCAGGTATTTCAACTAGTGCTGACAATGAAAAAAATTACTTACTGAATGCCAATGGTTTAGAACTAGCACAAGTGATTGAAAAAGGTATTATGGGCGCGTGTCTGTATTATCAAGCAACTTCGGTTTATTTCGGACCTGACAAAATGAATGGAGATAATGAAACAGTAGAACCAGGCGAAGGCACAGCAATGGAGCATCATTGGGATGAAGCTTTTGGCTATTTAGGCGTACCAGTTGATTTTCCTACAAGTACCGATGGCATTGTATTTTGGGGTAAATATTCCAATACAGTCAATGGTGTTTTGAGTACAAATCAAGGTTTAATGGACGCTTTTTTAAAAGGTCGTGCGGCTATTTCTAATAAAGATTTGCCCGCTCGTGATGAGGCAATTGTTGAAGCTAGAGCTGAATGGGAAGAAATTGTAGCAGGTTCAGCTATCCATTATTTAAATAGTGCTTTGGCTAATACTGGGGATTTCACAAGAAGAGCTCATGCTTTATCAGAAGCCCTTGCTTTCATTTATTCTTTAAACTTTAATCTTGAAAAATCATTAACAAATACTCAGATTGATGAATTATTAACAACAATTGGCGGAAGTGCTGATTTTAATAATATCAATCTTTACAATACAACTGACGCAAATATAACTGCTGTTAAAAATCAACTTGCTACTTATTTAAGTTGGGATGAGGCAACGGCTAACGCGCTTTAAAAAACCTTACTTTGATCATTTAACCAAAACCTATTACTCATGAAAAGATCTGTTATTTATACCTTTTGCTTATTTATTACTTGTTGCTTTGCGGCTTGCGATGGAACGGATGATAATCCTTGTGATGTTGATTTCGATCAAAAGGTGATGTTTCAAAATTATGCTAATCAATTGATTATTCCAGCTTTCACCAACTTAAAAACGGAAGTTGATCTAATGGAAACGGCTGTTAATGATTTTGTTGCAACTCCTAATATAACTAATCTTTCAAATTTGAAAAGTGCTTGGTTAAGTGCTTACAAAGTGTGGCAAAAAGCGTCTCCATATAATTTCGGACCTGCTGAAACGGTCTTTTTGCGCAATAGCCTGAACAATTTTCCATTGAATATTGAGGAAGTAAACAACAATATTCAAAGTGGTTCGTATGATTTCAATTTACCAGATGCTTTTGATAAAGGTTTTCCTGCGCTAGATTATTTATTATATGGTATTGGTTCGGATGATAATACGATTATTGAAAAATATACAACCGATGCCGATGCTTCGAAGTATATTCAGTATTTGACCGATGTAACAACTGATATAAAAACTCGTGTCGATCATACTTATACCGAATGGCAAACAGGCGGCTATGATGATACTTTTAATAATAACATTGGAACAGCTGCTGGTTCGTCATTGAGTTTGTTGGTCAATCAACTTAATCAAAATTATGAACTCATCAAACGTGACAAAATCGGTATTCCTTCTGGCGTTTTGACTTTGAGCAATACTAATGCAGAGTTAGTTGAGGCTTATTTTGGTGGTCAATCACTCGAACTCGCCAAAATTGCTTTAGAAGCGGCAGAAAATATGTACCTCGGACAAAATGGAGTAGGTTTAGATGATTATTTGGAAGCGATCAACGACGAAGGAAAAACGTTAAATACGAATATCAAAGCGCAATTTGTTGCTGCGAAAAGTAGTTTAAATACACTTTCTGATCCGCTTTCAAATGATGTTACTAATAATAATGCAGCCGTGATTTCGGCTTATAATGAATTATCTAAAATACTAGTCAATATCAAAACAAATATGCCATCTTTGATGTGTATTTCGATCACTTATATTGATAATGCTAGTGATAGCGATTAATTATAGTTTTAAAAAAGAGGCATTTTTGAAATGCCTCTTTTTTAGCAAAAGTTTGATCTCATTTTCAAATCAAAAGTTATTTTTTGTGCTAAATGATCTAATCCAAAAGCTTAAAAAACCTGTTCTAATTGCGCCATTGATCACTTTTCGCCTACTTTTTGGGGCGTTAATGATGATTGGAGCAATTAGATTCATAGCTAATGGTTGGATCGAAAAATTATACCTAAAACCTATTTTCTTTTTCAAATATTATGGTTTTGAATGGATTCAGCCACTCGATGAATTTGGTATGTATACGCTCTTTTTTGCCATTGCGATAAGCGCGTTTGGTATTATGACTGGGCTGTTTTATCGCGTCGCGACTATTGTTTTTTTTCTCACTTTTTCCTATGCCGAACTCATCGATGCGACCAACTATTTAAACCATTATTACTTAGTCATTTTACTTGCCTTTTGGCTCATGTTTTTGCCTGCTCATCGGGCTTTTTCTTTGGATGCACTCATCAACCCTAAACTAAAAACAGCAAAAATACCAGCTTGGACAATCCAAGTAATTATCCTTCAATTAATGATTGTTTACACTTTTGCTGGCATTGCAAAACTACAATCAGATTGGTTATTTCGAGCGATGCCGCTCTCGATTTGGCTGCCTGAACATAGCGACATTCCAATTTTAGGCTATTTTTTCCAATTCAAAATCACGGCTTTTGCTTTTAGTTGGATCGGTGCATTTTATGATTTAACAGTCGCTTATTTTCTTCTTTTTCGACGCACTCGCCCGATTGCTTATTTTGTCGTAGTTGTTTTTCATTTGATCACTTACCTTCTTTTTAATATTGGGCTTTTCCCTTTCATTATGATTAGCAGTACCTTAATTTTTTTTCCTGCGGATTTTCATCAAAAATTACTCCGCCCATTCGGTTATCAATCTCCTAATCAAACACTTCCATTATGGAATAATAAAATCAAAAATGCGTTATTAAGACCTTTATTAGCCGTTTTTTTTACTATTCAAATACTATTACCACTCAGGCATTTTTTATATTCGGGCAATGTCCTTTGGACAGAACAAGGCTATCGTTTTTCATGGCGGGTCATGGTTTTAGAAAAAAGTGGTTCAGCCATTTTTAGAATAAAAGATACGATTGATAACAAGCAAATTGAAGTAACAAATAGTGATTATTTAACGCCATTTCAAGAAAAACAAATGAGCATTCAACCCGATTTTATTATTCAATTTGCTAATTTTCTAAAAAAAGAATACGAAGAAAAATATCATTTTTCTAATCCAA
>CAKZLL010000520.1 GCA_937125475.1 uncultured Saprospiraceae bacterium
TGAGCTGTTTCAAGATAATTTAAAAGAATTAATTAGGGCTTTAAAAATGTTAAATATTTTATGAGAAAGCCCTTATACTTTAATTAAAGTTCCGAAAAAGAAAGAAACAGTAGCAATATTAACACCTAGAGAAACACAAGTACTTATTGAAGTAGCAGAGGGGTTAACTACAAAAGAAATTGGTGTGAAACTGAAAATTAAGCCTAATACTGTTAATACATATAGGAAAAACCTACTCGAAAAAACAACTTGTAGAAATGATAATCAACTTGTTCGATACGCTATTCGACACGGATACATTAAAGCCTAAGAGCAATAAATACTATTTATTTTACTCGCAGTTTTCACAAATAGCTTCATTTTTTCCTTCTTTTGATAAAGTTATGGTATAAAAATTATCATAGTCACTTTCGTCAATAGGGGAGAACATTTTATTGCCAATGAGTAAATTCGCTACATTTGGAGTAGTATTGGAATGTCCGACGATTAAAATTTTACTTCCTGCGGGGTACTTTTCTAAAATATTTGTTTTTAATTTGTCTAAAGATCGAGGATCGTAAATTATGATTTCTAAGTTTTGCTGATCAGCGATAGGTTGAGCTGTTTGTCGAGTTCTTTTGTAATCAGAGGAATAAACAGCAGTTAATTTCTCATTTTTTAACCGTTCTGCTAATCCCATTGCTCGTTCCTTTCCTGATTTGGTAAGGTTAGGATCTCGTGTTCCATCCTTATCTTTTTCAGCATGACGAACCAAATAAATGGTTGTTTCTGTTACAGCAGTATCACCACAAGTATTCAAATACACGCCAAAAGAAAGTAACAATATCATATATTTCATGCCCTTAATTTTTGAATTTTCATTGTTAATCGTACTTATCTATGCCAACGTGCCTTGTGTCCACGACTATCAAAATGAATCATTTGTCGATTGAAGAAACCACTTTCATTTTTATAAGTACCAACTCCGCCCTTTCTACCAATTATCTTTCGATCTAAGATTTTATAAACAATATCGATATCCTTAGCATCTTTTTTTCCGTCATTATTGACATCCAAAACTATAATATCTATTGCTGTGTATTGAATATGTTGGCTTTTGCTAGCTGCACCTCCAAATTGTACCAATAAATTATTGAACCATTTCGGACGATTAGTACTCAAAATAAAATAGTTTGGTTCATAATCTTTTGCTATCAGCTCTTTTTTTAATGACACATAATATTTAATAGTTGTAGGATGAACGCCAAATAAGCCTTGCATATAAATAAAGTAGATAATCCCCAAAAGAGAGATACTACCTAATATAGTAAATAAAATTCGACGCAATTTTTTCATCTTAGGATCATTATTCTAGCTTCATTTTTGTCTCTACTAAAAATGTTCTAATCTTCTCTAAATTTTGAATAATCACTAAACGCTTTTTCAAACGTTCTTTACTCGATGCGATTTCATTCTTAGCGCCTTCAAGCGTGAACCCCTTTTTCTTAACTAAGTGATAGATAATTTTAAGGTTTTCAATATCCTTTTGAGTAAAACGGCGATCACCTTTGCTATTTTTTCGAGGATTAAGAATAGAAAATTCAGATTCCCAAAATCTAATTAAAGAATTAGAAACATTAAATATCTCGCTTACTTCACTAATGGAATAATATAATTTTGGATTAAAATCTTTGTTCATAGATGTATTATGGATTCGCTGCTGTTTAGAATAAAAACAAAAAACTAAGCATCAGATACTTCATAGCTGTATTCAATGCTTCTAATCCTAAGTCGGAAAGCTCCTAAAATAAAAAAACTTGCAGACCCAATCAAGGAGAATGCAAGTTTTTTAATGTAAAAAATGTTAAATATAAAGCGTTAGCCTCATTTCTTTGTCCCTTAATCAAACGAAATATTAGGACTAGCAGCTAAATCAACCAATTCCTTATATTCTGATGGTGATAAAGCATCCAAACAATAATCAATTGGATTAACTGGCTTACCGTACATTCTCACTTCATAATGTAAGTGAGGAGCAGTAGAAGTACCTGTACTTCCAACTAAACCAATTTTTTGCCCTTTTGATATTTTTTGCCCTTGAGTGACTAAAGTCTTACTCATATGTGCATAAAGTGTTTGATAACCATATCCATGATCTATCGTAATATTTAGACCATATCCTCTACTATCATGTTTTACTCTAACGATCTTACCATCACCTGTTGCATAAATTGGTGTACCATGTGGTGCTGTAAAATCAATACCTGTATGCATTTTTCGTACTCGGTGAATAGGATGAATTCTCCATCCAAATCCAGAAAGTAGCGAAATCGAACGCTTTAATTTATCGGCTCTTACTGGCTTGATCGAAGGGATCGAAGCCAACATTTTTTCTTTCTCATTAACCATCTGAACGATAGTATCTAAGGATTTTGACTGTGTAGCCAACTGTCTTTTTAGTTTATCCAAACGCTTCGATGATTGTATCATCATACTTCCAGCATTCTTGAAAACCTCTAATGGTTTGTATTTATTACGACCACCAACACCACCTTCCCAGACGGTTTTGTCAATCGGATCCATACCAAACATACGACGGTGAACTTTTGCATCACGATCTTGGAGGTTTTCCAAAACTTTAGATGCTTTTGACATTTCTTTATTTAAGCTTTCATATTTAGCAGCAGCTTGATCAAGTTCCCGTTTTAAAACTTTTTCCTTAGGAGAATCTAAAAATTTAAATGCAATAGCGACGATAACAAACGCAAAGACCAAAACAGCACTCAAAAAGCCAAATAGCTTCAATAATTTCTTCTGAAGCGGCTCATCGACTTTCTCATACCGAAGTGTCTGTTTGTTGTAAACAAATTTTTCCTTGCCCATAAAGTCTTACAATTTAGACAAAATAGCTAATTTTGTTTTTTATTATAAAAAATAGCTATTGTTGCGCGTTTTTGTTTAGATTGTTTTTAATTCTAACCCAAAAGTAACATAGCCTTTTAAATTACCAAAATATTCTAGGGGGATTTTCGTGCCGAATAAGTAAAATCGCCTCATATATAGATTATATTGATATATAATACGGAATTTTAAGAAAATTTTAACATAAATATTGCTTTTAAGATTATGAAGTCAAGCATCATTCGTCAGAAATTCTTAGATTTTTTCGCTAGCAAGGAACATAAAATTGTTCCATCAGCGCCTATTGTTAATAAAGATGACCCTACTTTGATGTTTATCAACGCAGGAATGAACCCTTTTAAAGATTACTTTTTGGGGAATAAAGCCATCGTTGATAAAAGAATTGTAGACACTCAAAAGTGTTTGCGGGTCTCTGGAAAACACAACGACCTCGAAGAAGTTGGGGTTGACGGTTATCATCATACCCTTTTTGAAATGTTGGGTAATTGGTCTTTTGGTGATTATTTTAAGAAAGAAGCCATCGCCTGGGGATGGGAATTATTGACCAAGGAATATGGTATTGATCCTGATAAGTTATACATCACTTATTTCGAAGGAGATGAAGCCGATAAGTTAGAGGCGGACGGAGAAGCCGTTGAATATTGGAAAGAATGGGTATCGGAAGATAGAATTATTCCTTGTGATAAGAAAGATAACTTTTGGGAAATGGGAGAAACTGGGCCTTGTGGTCCTTGCTCCGAAATTCATGTCGATTTGCGCAGCGATGAAGATCGAGCGAAAGTCGATGGTAAAATTTTGGTGAACCAAGATCATCCTGAAGTAATTGAGATTTGGAATTTGGTCTTTATCCAATATAATAGAAAAGCAGATCAAAGCTTGCAAGAATTGCCAGCCAAGCACATTGATACAGGAATGGGCTTTGAGCGCATCACTATGGCTTTGCAAGGTAAAAATAGTAGTTACGATACAGATATTTTTACGCCATTGATTGCTTTTCTTGAAAAAGAAGTAGGTATTAAATATACTGGATCAGAAAGTAATGAAGATATGGCTTTCCGCGTGATTGTTGATCACATTAGAGCGGTGAGTTTTGCTATTGCTGATGGACAATTGCCTAGTAATAATGGTGCTGGATATGTGATTAGACGTATCCTAAGGCGTGCTGTTAGATATTATTATAGCTTTTTGGGTGTTAAGAAGGCATTATTATATCGTTTGATGGAAGTTTTGGCGGATCAAATGAAAAGTGTATTTCCTGAACTGGAAGCTCAAAAGTCTATGGTTGGAAAAGTGATTAAAAGCGAAGAGGAGTCGTTTTTAAATACTTTAGGTAGTGGAATTGAAAAACTTAACGACCTGCTAGAGCATGAAAAAGAGAGTAAAAGGATCAAAGGTAAATCAGCTTTTGAATTATATGATACTTTTGGTTTTCCGTTCGATTTGACGACTTTGATCGCTCGCGAAAATGGTTTTAGTGTAGATGAAGTTGGTTTTAAAGCGGCTTTGCAAGAGCAGAAAAAACGATCTAGAGCTGATGCGGTTAAACAAGTTGGCGATTGGATGGTTTTATCTGATGAGACGGATAATGAGTTTGTCGGTTATGATCATTTGTCGATTGATGATGCGTTAGTATTGAAATATCGTACAGTAAAGGTCAAAAAGAAAAATCAATATCAAATTGTCTTGAACAAAACGCCTTTCTATGCAAATAGTGGTGGTCAACATGGGGATTCTGGTTTGCTTTCTTTTGGTGAAGAGAAGATCTCAGTCATTGACACTCAAAAGGAAAATGACCTGATCATTCATATTGTTAAAAAACTGCCTCAAGAAATTGGTGCAACAGTGAAAGCGGAAGTGAATCGCAAAAAACGTGATGCTACTTCTAAAAATCACACGGCAGCTCACTTAATGCATGCGGCATTGCATGATATTTTGGGTGAACATGCTTTACAGAAAGGGCAAGATTTGGATGAGAAAAAATTGCGTTTTGATTTTGCACATTTTGCACAAGTAACTAAAGAGGAATTAGCAAAGATTGAAGCTACAGTTAATCAAAAAATTCGAGAGAATATTGCTTTAGAGGAAAATCGTTATATGCCGATTGAAGAAGCAAAGGCTTCTGGTGCAACAATGCTTTTTGGTGAAAAATATGGCGAACATGTTCGTATGATTACTTATGACAGCGATTTCTCGAAAGAACTTTGTGGCGGAACGCATGTTCCTTCTACGGGCGAAATCGGTTTGTTCAAAATCGTGGCGGAAAGTTCCGTAGCGGCTGGCGTTCGACGCATTGAGGCGGTAACGGCTGATGCAGCAGAAAGTTATGTTAATAAAGAGATTGCAGAATTGAACGCGGTTCGAGGCTTGTTTAAAAATCCGAAAAATATTGCGCAAGCAGTAGAAAAGGTACAAGAGGAGAATAAATCGCTGAAAAAGCAATTAGAAAAACTCTTTGCATTGCAAGCGAAAATTGCTACAACGGAATTGGAAGCAGCTACGGAAACAATTAATGGCGTGTCGTTCATTAGTGGAAAAGTAGCGGTTGATTCGGCTGATGCGATCAAATCTATTGCATTTAAATACAGAAGTAGCGGCAAAAGCTTCTTTTTTGTAGTTGGTGCGGCATTACAAGGCAAAGCAAATTTAACGATTGCTTTGAGTGATGATTTGGTAGAAAAAGGCATGAACGCAGGCAAATTGATCCGTGAA
>CAKZLL010000521.1 GCA_937125475.1 uncultured Saprospiraceae bacterium
AATTGATTTCTAATGATCGGATTTCTACGTCTAATAATTGTATTGCGCGTGATATTGTCGCAATTGGGAAAACGTCTATTTTTGGTTATAATGTCCATATTGGGCTACGATCGGGTATTAAATTAGCGGATGTATTTAGTGTTTATGAATTTAGAGATAATGGATTTCATGCTTTGCCGCTTGATTTTTTACAAGATGAAAGATTTGAAGTAGATTTTAATAACCTTTATCGTTATTATAAAAATACAACTTTCTCTAAGTTTGCAGTTATTGGAAGTTATTTATATATGGTCTTCCAAATCAGTTCGAAAACATCTGATATTAAGACCTTCAAATGGTTGATTAAGGATGATGAATTATCTTATATTGATAATCGTAGTGATCATGAATATGTTTATCCCAATCAGTTTGAATTTAAATGGAAACGCGCCAAACGGGATATGCAGCGGATGGGAAAACATCCACATATTTCTATTTTAGATAAGGTTTTTGTCGAAACAGTAGGTGGTGATTTAACGATTAAAGTTGAAGATAATACCGATGATGGTTTTGGGATTTATCGAGAGGATGTTTTGTTTCCAGATCAAACGTTGGATGATGCAGAGTTTTTCTATGCAGATTTAGATAATTTGATTGCCTTAAAAATTAAACCGTATCAAGAGGAGTTTCGCTATTTTATTTTTAATGGTAAAACCCAAGAAGTTCAGCGTATTGATTCGCTAGAAGATTCGGGCGTTTTATTGCCAGATAATCACGGTTTGATGTTTTCAAATGGTTATTATTTGCAAACAGGCGAATTCAAAATCTTTGATGTTAATCGAAGAGGCAAACACTTTGAGCGACGAATTCCTTCACCAAATGGAGAGGATCATTTGTTCGTTTTTTACTCAAAAGAGCACGGGCGTTATGTTTTAATGTCTTATAATGTGATAGAACAGCGTGTGGAAACACCTATTTTGTGTCATGGCTTTACGGTTTTTCCTAATGGTGAGTTATGTTATTTTAAAGCGGAAGACGCACCGACTAAACATCATGTTGTCCAAATTTGGCAAACACCTTATGTTTCTGGCGATATAATTCCTTCTGAGCATACCGATTCTTATTTATATAAGGTTGGTAATAAGGATATTGTCCGTGCAATGGCAGAATGTAATTTCATTTTGACGCTTTTAAATAAAGAGGATACTTATGAAGGGTTATATTTGGAATTATCTAAAAAAACAACCGATACATTAGACGCTTATTATTGGATTGATAAAGAAGAAGGCTTTTTATTAAATGAGCCGTTAGCTGAAATTCGGGCTTCCGCCAATTCTGCGATTGAGGAATTTGAGAAAGTTCAGCGTATTAAAAAGAACACTAGGGAAGAGATTGCGCGTGTTCGAGAGAAAGCGGAGACATTGTTCAATAAAGTATCTCGAACAAGTTTTGTCGTTATTAATGAATTTGTTGATGCTTTATCGGAGTTACGTGTATTGCGAGGTGAGATTATTTCGTTGAGAGATCTACGCTATACTGATTTAGATTTAATCGAAAGATTAGAAAATACTGCCATTGAGAATACCAATGAATTGTCACAAGGTTGTGTGGAGTTTTTATTGGATGAAGAGGCTTTACAGCCATATATTGATCGAGTAGAAACAGCACGAGGCGAAATTGACTTGGTACAAACGGCATTGCAAGCCAGTGAATTAGGCGAACGCATCGACCAAATCGGGGAAGATTTGAAGTTGATGATTGATATTGTCAGTAATTTAAAAATTGAAGATGCAACACAAACTACGCGCATCATTGATAGCATTTCTGATATTTATACAACGCTTAATCAAATTAAAGCAGCTCTTAAACGCCAGCAAAAAGCTTTGATGAGCAAAGAAGCTGTCGCAGAATTTGCTGCTCAATTAAAGTTGATTGATCAGAGCATTATCAATTATTTAGATATTTCCGACACGCCTAATAAATGCGACGATTACTTGACCAAATTAATGGTTCAGTTAGAGGAGTTGGAAGGTAAGTTTGTAGAATTTGACGAGTTTATTGGTCAATTGACCGAAAAGCGCGAAGAGGTGTATAATGCCTTTGAAACGCGAAAATTAAACTTAGTCGAAGCGCGAAACCGTCGAGCTGCATCGTTGCAATCAGCAGCAGAACGTATTTTGAATGGCGTTAAAAATCGAGTAAGTACATTTCAAGAGGTTAATGAAATTAACGGCTTTTTTGCATCAGATTTGATGATTGATAAGGTTCGTGATATCATTGCTCAATTGAATGGACTTGAAGATTCGGTCAAAGCGGGCGATATTCAAAGCCAGTTAAAAACGTTGAAAGAAGACGCGATTCGTCAATTGCGTGATAAAAAGGATTTGTTTGTCGATGGAAAAAATATTATTCGTTTTGGCAAACATCATTTTTCAGTCAATACACAACCGCTTGATTTAACAATGGTTAATCGAGGAGGAGAAATGTTTTTTCATTTAACTGGGACAAATTTCTTTGAAAAAGTAGGTGATCAAGATTTTAATGCGACAAAATCGGTTTGGGAACAAACCCTAATTTCCGAAAATGAAGAGGTTTATCGAGGTGAGTTTTTAGCATATCAATTATTCAAAGCCTATATTTCAAAAGAAAAGAAAATCCCATATGGTAATGAATTAGGCGAAGCTGTCAAGTCATTTTCAGCAAATCGCTATCATGAAGGCTATACAAAAGGTATTCATGATGAAGATGCTACAGCGATTTTAAAAGAATTATTGGACTTGACGGAAGATATAGATTTATTGCGTTATCCGTCGATTGATCGGGCTTGCGCTCAATTATTTTGGAAAAAATTTCTTTCTCAAGAGGAGAAAAATGACTTGCATCATCAATTAAAATCGGCTGGTGCGGTCTTGGAAATTTTTCCACAAACCAATGAATTTGATTATTTATTAACCTTATTAGAAACTAAAATAGAAGCATCTGATGCTTTAAAAGCGGTAAACGCGCCTGTTTCGACAAGCCAAATCGCACAATATTTATTTGAGGAATGGACGCGAGGTGATCATTTTATTATTAGTAAAGAAGCTGGTGAATTGAATAATACTTTCTTACAATTTTTAGTAGAAAGAAATGCGAAACAAGCGTTTTATAAATCGGTGAAATCGGTCGAAAATCAGCCTGTTAGTCAATTTCAATTAATCAAAAAATGGGTACAAGCGTTTATAGATCAATTAAAAGTTGATCATTATGAAGACTTTTTGGTTGAGACTGCGACATTACTTTTATTAGGTGAATTTAATAATAGTCGTGTAGTAGATATTTCGACGAGAGTAGAAATTAAAAATTTACACGGTTCTCATTCTGTGATTTCTAATACGAAATATCAGTTAGATTACAATCATTTTATGACTAAAATGGAGCGATACGAAAACACGGTCGTTCCGATGTATAATCAATTTAATGAATTGAAAAAATCATTGAATACGCAATTCAGAAAAGACTTACGTTTGGAGGAGTTCAAGCCGCGCGTCTTATCTTCTTTTGTTCGTAATCAATTGATAGACAAGTTATATTTGCCAATTTTTGGTGATAATTTAGCGAAGCAAATCGGAACAGTTGGAGAGAATACTCGAACCGACAGAATGGGCATGTTGTTGTTAATCTCGCCTCCAGGATATGGTAAAACGACCTTGATGGAATACATTGCAAGTCGTTTGGGGTTGATTTTTATGAAAATAAATGGTCCTGCAATTGGGCATACAGTGACTTCGCTTGATCCGAGTGAAGCAAACAATGCTGCGGCTCGTCAAGAGTTACAAAAGTTGAATTTAGCCTTAGAAATGGGGGATAATATCATGTTGTATTTAGATGATATTCAGCATTGTAATCCAGAGTTTTTGCAAAAATTCATTTCGTTGACGGATGCACAGCGTAAGATAGAAGGTGTTTATCAGGGCGTGACGAAAACCTATGATTTGCGTGGAAAGAAAGTCTGTGTTGTTATGGCTGGAAATCCATATACGGAAAGCGGTGAGAAATTTCA
>CAKZLL010000522.1 GCA_937125475.1 uncultured Saprospiraceae bacterium
CTAGACATCATCTTTTTGTGGCAACAGACAAAGAAGAAGCGGCTTATTTACAAAATAATGTCTCGACTTTACTCCACAAAAAGACGATTCATTTCTTCCCCGATTCCTTTAAACAGCCCATGAAGTTTGAGGAAATCAAGAATAGTAATGTCTTACTTCGTACAGAAACCATTAATAAATTTGCCAATTCTCGTTTGAAAGGTGAAATTGTAATCACTTATCCAGAGGCATTATTTGAAAAAGTGGTTTCGCCTAAAGTGCTGAATGACAATAAGATTGACATCAAAGTGAACGAAAAATGGGAAGTCGATGAAGTCATTGAGTTGTTTATAGATTGTGGTTTTGAGCGCGTAGATTTTGTCTATGAACCAGGACAGTTTTCTATTCGAGGCGGGATTGTAGATATTTTTTCTTTTGGTAATGAATTGCCTTATCGCGTTGAACTCTTTGACGATGAAGTCGAAAGTATTCGGACATTCGATCCGATGAATCAATTGTCTGTCAAGAAAATTTCGCGCGTCACGATTATACCTAATATTCAAACACAATTTAAGCAAACTCAGAAAGCGTCTTTAATCAAATTATTGCCCGAAAATAGCGTAGTTTGGGTCAAAGATGTTCAAAATTTGATTGATCGTTTGCAAATTTGTTTTGAAAAAGCCCAAGAGTTTGCTGAACTTGTTTTGACGGATCAGAAACTTTTAGTGTCCGAAGAAGCGAAAATTATTGAAGAACGGGCATTTATTATGCCTAGGGAAATCATTACGGATTTATTGAATTTTCCAGTAATCGAGATAGGAAAATCTTCTTTTTTTGAACGCCTCAATGACGGAAAAATCGAAGTGCAAAAAATCGAATATCATTCAAAACCACAACCAAGTTTCAACAAAAACTTTGAATTGTTGATTAAGGATTTGAATAAAAACGAAGCGGAGGAAATTGATAATTATATCTTTACAGATAATCCGCGTCAGATAGAACGGTTCTATCATATTTTTGAAGATTTGGATGCAAAAGTTCAATTTCATCCCATTCAAAAAGCCCTTAATCAAGGTTTTGTAGATTTGGATTTGAAAGTTGCTTGTTATACTGATCATCAAATTTTTGAGCGCTACCACAAATTTAAAATCAAAGGTAGTTTTTCAAAAAGCCAATCCCTAAACATCAAACTTCTTCGAGAATTGCGCCCTGGAGATTATGTTACACATATTGATCATGGCGTTGGAAAATACTCTGGTTTAGAAAAAATTCCCATCAACGGGCAAATTCAAGAGTCCGTTCGATTGATTTATAAAGACAATGATATTTTATATGTAAGTATCAATTCTTTGCACAAAATCGCGCGGTTTGTGGGCAAAGAAGGAACAATTCCTAAAGTTCATAAACTCGGTTCGGAGGCATGGAAAAACCTAAAAGCCAAAACCAAAAGCCGCGTAAAAGACATCGCAGCGGAATTAATTAAGCTTTATGCGCAACGAAAAGCCGCGAAAGGTCATGCTTTTCCGCCTGACGGTTGGATGCAAATGGAGTTGGAATCTTCCTTTATTTATGAAGATACGCCCGATCAATTCAAAGCGACACAAGATGTGAAAGTCGATATGGAAAAAGAAATTCCTATGGATCGATTGATTTGTGGAGATGTTGGTTTTGGAAAAACAGAAGTCGCGATTCGTGCAGCATTCAAAGCAGTTGCAGATGGTAAGCAGGTAGCTGTTTTAGTGCCAACTACGATTTTAGCTTTACAGCATAATAAAACTTTTGAAGATCGCTTGAAGCAATTCAGTGTAACGGTCGATTATGTTAATCGTTTTAGAACTACACGCGAAAAAACCGCGATTTATAAACGTCTCGCAAAAGGTGAAATTGATATTCTGATTGGTACGCATGGCATTGCCAATAAAAAAGTGAAATTTAAGGATTTAGGTTTGTTGATTATTGATGAAGAGCAAAAATTTGGCGTAGCAGCTAAAGAAAAATTGCGTTCGATGAAAGTTAATGTTGATACATTGACGCTTACCGCAACACCAATACCGCGAACTTTGCAGTTTTCATTAATGGCAGCGCGAGATTTATCTATTATCAGTACCGCACCGCCAAACCGTCAGCCAATTCATACAGAAAATCGTATTTTCAATGATGAATTAATCCGCGATTCTATTTATTATGAAGTGTATCGAGGTGGTCAAGTCTTCTTTTTACACAACCGAGTCAAGTCTTTACCTGAGATGATCGGTATGCTAAACAAACTTTGTCCAGATGTTGATTTTGGAATGGCGCATGGTCAAATGGCACCTAAAGAATTGGAAAAGGCTTTGATGGATTTTATTAATAAAAAATTCGATGTCTTGGTTTGCACCAATATTATTGAAACAGGGCTTGATATTCCAAATGCGAATACGATTATAATCAATAATGCTCATCAATTTGGAATGAGTGATTTGCATCAATTGCGCGGTCGAGTAGGGCGTTCGAATAAGAAAGCGTTTTGTTATTTATTTAGTCCGCCGCTTTCGGTTTTGTCGAGTGATGCACGAAAAAGGTTGAGAACTTTAGAGGAGTTTTCTGATTTGGGAAGTGGTTTTAATATTGCGATGCGTGATTTGGATATTCGAGGTGCTGGAAATATGTTAGGAGGCGAGCAAAGCGGTTTTATTTCTAATATTGGTTACGAAACCTATCAGAAAATCCTTAATCAAGCGATTTTAGAGCTAAAAGAAACGGATTTTAAAGATTTATTCAAGGAAGATTTAAACAAAAAACGAGAATACGTTCAAGATGTTCATATTGAAACGGATGTTGAAATGTTGATTCCTGATGATTATATTACCAATATTCAGGAGCGATTAAATATTTATAAAGAACTAGATGAAATCAAAGACGAAGCAGGAATTGAGAAATTCCAAAGCCAATTGAATGATAAATTTGGTCGTATTCCTGGGCAAGTGAAAGAGTTATTTAATGGTTTGCGTTTGCGCTGGTTGTGTAAAGAATTGGGTTTTGAGCGCTTGATATTGAAGCGAAATAAATTAAGATGTTATTTTGTTTCTAATCCTCAATCTTCTTTTTACGAAAGTGAGATTTTCCAAAAAATGATCGTTTTTGTTAATAAAAAAGCAGACCGAAAACTAACTTTTAAGAAATCAAATAACTATTTCCTTCTAGTTAAAGATGATACAAAAAATATAAAAGCGGCTGAAAAATTATTGAAGGATATTAAAAAAGGAGTGGGATTGAAGTAGGTTTTGATTTTTTATGATTTTATGTAGGACGAGTTGCACTACATAAAATCATAAAAAATATCAATTAATCATTATTACAAAGACAAGTTTCACAGGCTTCTTTTGTTCCAAATCCTTTGTCAGAACAGCCAGAATAACTAATGTCTTCACAAGATTTAGTTGATTCATCATAGAACCAACGAGAGAAATAAGCGGCACAAACTTCAT
>CAKZLL010000523.1 GCA_937125475.1 uncultured Saprospiraceae bacterium
ATTGCTGCTGGAGAAAAAGGAGAAATAGAAGGAAAATACGGTACCAAACGTACAGGTGTTATTAGAAAAACTATAACTGTAACATCAAATGCTACAAATATTAAAACTAAGATAGTAATTTTAATATAAGAAAGTGGTTTTTTACCATAAACTTTCCCTGTTTGCCCATTTATAACGAAATGGTAAATTTTGTCTTTGTAAGAATAAGTCGCTAGCCAAGTTGGCAAAAGCATATGTTTATAGGTATGGTCAAATTTTTGAGAAACAACTCGCAATCTGCGCTGTGTATCACCACCTAATTTGCGTTCACTCATATATCTTAACTCTTGATCCATTACATGATCTGCTGATTTCGCGCCTTCCTGAAGTGTTTTACTATATACTTCTGCTTCCCAACTTAACAAAAGTTTAGGATCATAATTGACAGCTTTTTCTAGTAAAAATGGATAAACACCCTCTACTTCATTTTGATTTAGGCCATTAGAAGCAACGATCAAAACATCATCAAAGAAGTGTCTAAATGTACCACTCCTTGGTTCCCAACGCGTTTTAGTGACGGTTCGAGTCTCCATATTACCATTTGTTCCTCTCACTCGTTGAGTTTCTGTATAGTGAAAACCAGCTTCACCCGACCAATTGGCAATGGTATTGGCATCATAAGTAAAAAAGGGTAAATAAATACCATGGAGATTTTCAATCTTGGCAATTCGTTTCAGTTTATTAGGATGAAAAAAGCCTTGTTTGATCCATTTTGTAAAAAGTGCTCCGCCTTGTTTTTTAGAAATTTGAAAAGGAATAATGCCTGAGGGCTGTATATACTGATGTTCAAAAGCTTCAACATTGACATTTTTTGAATTGCAAAAAGTACAATTAATTGCCACATCCGAAGTTTCTATCATGAATTTAGAACCACAATTATCACAGTCAAATACTCGTTTGCCTTGGCTTTCAGGTTCAAAAGTAGCCGAAGCAATCAATGCATTATGTAAAGGTTTTTCAATAATCAGGTCTTTCTCTTGATTGACTTCTTCTGTATAACCACAATAAACACAAGCTATTTTTTGCTTTTCCGCCGAATAATGCAATTTCCCTCCACATGAAGGGCAAGGTAATTGTAAAACATTGCCTGTTTGATGAGTTGTTTCCATATTTATTTGAGCGCTACTAAATGTTAGGGATCGAAGCCCAAATGTTCTTCGATCCCTAATAGACTTTGCTCATTGCAGCAAATTAGATAGCCGCTGTACAAGTCTAATTATTTCGTTAAAAAATATTAACTAGCCATTTACTTTAATAAAAAATTAAAGTCTAGCTAATAAATCTTTTTTCTTCTCATCAAATTCTTCTTGTGTCAAAATGCCCATTTCTTTAAGACTTCCAAGTTCTTTCAATGCTGAAAAAATACTCTCGCGTGATTCCTTTGGTTCTGGTGCTTTAGGTGCATTTTTTTGCGCCTCACGATCTTGCTCTTGTTGCATGCGTTGTTGCTGTTGCATCATTTGCTGTGCCATCGTCATACCAATACCTAAACCAATTCCTTCATTAGCACCACCACCTGGATTTTCAGCCGCTTTTTCGATAGCGTTTGCTTGCTGAAATTGTTGAAATTTATTCATGTTTTCGACCATATTCATATTGGTCATCTTATCATAAAATGCTTCAACTTCCTTCGGTAAAGAAGTACTTGTGATCTGGAATTTAGTCAATTCAATACCAAAAACATCAAGATCTGCTTGTAGCATTGGAGCGATTTTGTCGCCCAATTCTGAGTAATTTGACACCATATCCAATACAGAAACACCTGCTTCGCTTAATGCTTCTGCAAATTTAGGTGAAACGATATCACGCAATCTATCTTCAATTTCATAAACTGATAGCGTCTGTGCTGTACCCGCAAATTCAGTAAAGAATTTTTTAGGATCCTTAATTTTAATAAAATAAGTACCAAATGCCTTTACGCGAACTTGCTTAAACTGTGGGTCGCGAAGAATAATAGGATTAGGAGTTCCCCACTTTAATCCTGTAAAAGTTCGAGTACTTATATAATATACATCAGCCTTAAATGGCGAGTCAAAACCGTATTTCCACGATTTGAGCGTCGTCATGATCGGCATATTATCCGTAATTAATTTATGTCTTCCTGGTTCATAAATATCACCGAATTGACCTTCATCTACGAATAAAGCCAATTGTGATTCACGAACAGTTAATTGTGCGCCATATTTAATATTGGCGTCTTTATCTGGAAATTTCCAAAGAACAACATTTTTATCCTGTTCAACCCAGTCGATGACTTCTATAAATTCACTCTTAAAAAAGTCAAATAATCCCATAGATACTATTTATTAAAAAAGATTAATTATCAAATTAATTCATCAAAATTAGAAGGTTACAAACCTATGTATTGCTTAAAAACAAAATATTTTGTGAATAAAACCAAATCAGATTTTAAACTTACACAATTTCTTGGATACTTTGCAAAGTTATCCGACTAAAAATTTGTTTAATCAGATAAATATTAAAATTTATACGATTTGTATGATTTTTCTCAAAAAAAAGCGTTTGTTTTTAACTGATTTTTTAGTTTGAAAAAAATGTGACATGGAATAAATGTTTAAAATGATTATTAACTATCCTAATAAGAGTCACGATTTTAGCTAGTATGATTTAAAATAATTTGTATATGCTTGATAAACAGGGGTTAAAAAATATGATAAAAAAATAATTTATCTTCTTATTGTTATTTTAAAAAAAGTAATGATTTTTTTCTGTATGAATTTATTTTTTAAAAAATGACACAATTTTGATACTTTTGTCAAGAACAAAAAAAATACGCTGCACCACACTAACTAACTTAACATAATAAAGATAATCATGAGAGTTTTAGGATATATAGATAACACGCCATATAAAGTGACTGTATTTGAGATGAATCAGAAATTTACAGTAAAATTTGAAACTGGCTTATATGAGTTAGCATTCAAATTACGTCAAGGGGATAATATGAAGAATATTGATGATGTGAAAAAATTTGTTGATATTGATTTAGTTTCTTCTGTAAGAAATCGTTTTCATGACATGCATAAAGCAGCATTGAAAGCTTTTGCTAAATTGAGCAAACCTATTGTAGAAGAAGAATTTGATGAAATTATCTAGTTGATAATTTTTTAAATCAATTAAAAAAGGGTAAAACTAATCTTCAAGATTAGTTTTACCCTTTTTTAATTGATAAAAATGAAGTTAGAGAGCACGCAATCTTGGGTAGTTTATTTATTTATTTCCTTGTCCCTTATGAATTAATATTATTCCTTCTCTGAGTTTTCTGGAATTTCAATAACATCATATTTAATTGTTACTTTTTTAATTTTATCACCAACAGTCAATTGATGAACAACATCCATACCCGAAATCACTTTAGCAAAGATTGAGTATTTACCATCTAAATGAGGGGCAGGGGAGTGCGTGATAAAAAACTGAACGCCTTCCGTGTCTTTTCCTGCCGAAGCCATACCAACATAACCTTCATCGTCATATTTCAAACTACTGATTTCTGAGCGAATTGAATAATCCAAACTACCATAACCATCGCCTCTAGGACAGCCGCTTTGTGCTACAAAATTAGGCACTACACGATGGAAAACTTTATCATTAAAATGTTTGTCATTCGCTAATTTAATAAAATTACTTACTGATCCAGGCGAAATGGTATGATAAAAAGCTAACGTCATATCTCCTTTATCGGTA
>CAKZLL010000524.1 GCA_937125475.1 uncultured Saprospiraceae bacterium
GGGCGAGATATGTTCCAGACAGAATGCAAGTTTCTTGCGCACCAACCATTCCAGAGAGTAAAACGCGCTTTGATTGCTCGTTTTCAGCAGTTAAATAATTAACAAGCTGTTGTGTTCGAGAATCATCTCGATATAATCCGATAAGGCGTGCTAGGTTCTTCACCTTACAAAAATAAGAATTAGTAACAGATAAAAAACAAACTCTAGATTATTTCAAAAGACCTAAGCGCAAAAATCCTTCCACCGCTCCTATTAATCAAGTTGTTATTTTTGTAATGATAATTTAAAATCCGCCTAACGGATCATAATTATTTCGTCGATAAGGCACATTCAAGAAATCCAATTGAGAAGGCGATTTCACACGGAGATAAAAACTGTACGTTCCGCGTTGAGGTTGCCAAGAAAAGCCCATTTCCCAACAGTGCAAATCTCTATAAAATTGGAAATCTGGATAAGTAAAGGTTTTTTCAACAAAATCATAACCAACACCACCAATCGTCAATTTCCATTTAGTGGTAATATTGACCGTACCGCCGCTAATTCGAATGTTGTTTTGAGTAATATAAGACGAATCCACTCCACTAAAATATTTTCGAGAAGCCGCCAAAGTATAATTAACTCTCAAGTTTTCTAGGAAACTTGGTTTTTTCCTCTTATTAGTTCCTTTTTTATCGGCGGTCTCTTTCTTAGACTTTCGCCCAAAAATATCTGAAAAGAAATCAGAACTTAGCTTTGTATTCATACTCAATCTCGCGCTTGTCCATCGAAATGGTCGGCGATTACTAGTCCATTCATACGTATTAATCCGTCCATTTGAGCTGGTGTTCGCAGCTAAAGGATCAAGC
Source organism: uncultured Saprospiraceae bacterium (assembly GCA_937125475.1). Taxonomy (GTDB): domain Bacteria; phylum Bacteroidota; class Bacteroidia; order Chitinophagales; family Saprospiraceae; genus CAKZLL01. Next base: position 846 of record CAKZLL010000524.1, read on the forward strand.
GTTACGCCAAAACTCGCGTTTATTTTTTTGAGAATAGTCGTGTTTCCACTTACATTAATAACACTCAATTTCAATGAATCCGCACTAAAATTATAACTTCCAGAAATACCTAAGTTATTTAACAATTTAACTTTCTGAATTGGATTAGCCGTATCTCTACGATTCAACATTTTCGCTTCAAAAATATTAGTAACGCTATAACTCATTGATTGTGAACCACCTTGACTAGCTTGACCAAACAATCCGCCCTGAAAAACATTATAATCTCGATATTCATCAGGATAGCGCGTATCGTATTGCACTTGCTTCCAATAACCAAAGAAATCATTCGTGTAATCTGGCGTGTAATTAAAACTAACCGATGGTTTCACAATATGACGAATCGCTTTGATTGGGCCGCGTCGAAGATTGAGCGTTCCAAAAAGCTGGGTATTCAGCGAAACGCCCGTTGTAAATTCGTTGAGTGTCCGAAAACCATTATTCGTAATATCATTGATTGCGCCGAAAGTCGTATCTCTATTAATGTCAATCGGTTCGCCACTTGCATCAAAAACCGTATCAATATCAATTACATTTGTATTATCGAATTGACGATCTAATGTTTCCAAATACCATTTCGAAGACGCTCGAATAAAAGGCGAGACGTTGATATATTTTAATAATTTAAAATTCGCATTAATCGGCACACTATGCGTCGCACCATATCTGAAATCTAAACTATCAGGTTGAAAAAGTAATGTATCTTTTCCTGTTATTGTATTTTGAATTTTTGAGGTATAAGCAACACCTATTTTTTCATACCATCGCTCCTTCCCTATTCGTTTTTTATTTTTAAATGGAAAAACCTTTTGCATCGAAAAATCAACAGTCGGAAAATTGATTTGAATATTATGATTATTTACATTCTGAGAATGCCCAAAACTAGCGGACAATCTAAACGGGCGACCAGGAAAGTTTTTTGTCAAAGAAACATTAGAAGTCAAAACACTATTCAAGACATTTTCTGCATCATTACTATTGTCTTTTGCAAAACTATTGGTTTGAATATTCACATTTCCTCTAAAATTGATCGTCGGATTAAACTTTGCATCTTGAGCATGACTCCACCTCAATTCAATTGCATTTTTAGCCGTTGTTCCATCTCCAAGCGGATCACCTGTAATTCTTCGAGAATAGCCGAGTTTAAGATTTCCACTCGAAACATAGCGTCTTTTATACCTCGAAACAGCACTCACTCCCCAACTTCCACGGGTATAAATATCTCCCAATAATTGTAAATCCCAATGATCTCCCAATCCAAAATACCAACCAACATTCCGTAAACCATAGCCCCAATTCGGAGAATATTCATAATCTTTTGGAAAAATCAAGCCAGTCGATTGTCCTTCTGACAAAGGAAAAAAGCCAAAAGGCAGCCATAAAGGCGTTGGAATTCCCATGATTTCAATATTAGAAGGGCCAACAATTGCGACTTGTTCTGGAATAATTTTTTGCTTGGTGCTTCTTACTCCGAAATGCGGTTCGGGATGGTCGCAAGAGGTATAAATCGCATTTTGACCATAAAGCACGTCTGTCGAATTGTGGATACTATCTTGTTTTGAAACGATTTTAGTAACAGAACTTCTGATATAACCACCTGCTTCTGTAGTCGTTGCATTATAAATCATTCCTTTTTTAGTAATGAAATTATAGCGCATTTTATCAGCAGAAATCGGTTTGTTTTGTCCTTCCGTAAAAACGGGCTTTTGTGAATCCTGTCCTAAACTATCTTTTATCGTTTCGGCAATCACCAAATCATTTGCCATATCGAAAGTGATTTTGCCCGCTTTCATCGAAACCGAGGTATATTTCACTTCTGCTTCGCCATACAAATACACAACTTCATTAATCGCATCCAATCGCATAGAATCCTTAGCGCTGTAAGTCACTTCCTCTTCTAACGCGTCTTCCGAAAGATTTAAATCAAGCGTATCTCGTTTGGTAATTTTAGTATTTGTCGGTCGAACCGTATCCGTAACAGGTTGTAATACTTGTGAAAGGCTGTCAGATAATTGTGAAACACTATCTGGTGGCTGGGCTTGCAGCGTTATTCCGCCAAGGACACAGAGAATTAAAGCTAATAAATAGCGGAAATGGACAGATATTTGTAAAAAAATCGTCATAGATAGCTTTTCAAGCAGATGATTAATGGTTATTAAACGTTTTTGGTTGCACAAAAGTAGTCTAAAATTTATTTTTGATTAGATTTTTTAAGAATCAAGTCCCAATTAATTCGTAATAAGGAAAGATTTTTAGAATAAGAACGTTCAAAAGTACGCATCATATCTTTAAAACTCTGTTAAGGAGAT
>CAKZLL010000525.1 GCA_937125475.1 uncultured Saprospiraceae bacterium
CTCACAACCACTGGCGGAGCAGGCAATTACACATATCAATGGAACAATAATCAAACAGATTCGAGTTTGAATAACTTACAGTCAGGAACGTATTCTGTTGTTACGACTGATGGAAATGGTTGTATTATTTCAGATTCAGCAACGATAATTGAACCAACTGCTTTGACATTCACTTATTCTTTATCGGCATCGACTAGCGCGGATGGTTTGATTGATCTCACGCCTTTGGGCGGAACGCCAAACTATTCATTCACTTGGTCAGATAATGCAGTTTCGGAAGATAGAACTAATTTAGTTGTAGGAAATTATTACGTAACAATTACAGATAATAATGGCTGTAATACTTCCGAGCGCTTCACTATTTTTGATGCAAATACTTGTATTGATGATGTTTATCAAGCGGAGGAAGCGTTGGTTAGTGGTGCAAATGTCGTTTTAAATGACGCAAATGGTGCTTTGGGCGATGGTTATGCCGATTTTGGAACAGCGACGACCGAGACATTGACCTTTACGGTAAATCCTGCGGTTGATACGATTTATGAAATATCATTGCGCTATACACAAGGCACAGCAGAGAAGCCGTTAGAAGTTTCTATTGATGGAAATGTCGTTTATGCTAGTATGCTTTTCTCAAAAACGATTAACTGGAATACATGGAATTATATCTCATTTGACCAACAATTAACGGCTGGCACGCATACGATACAGTTTAAAAATATCGCTGCAAATGGGCCAGATATTGATTATTTGTCTTTGTGTACAACTGCGCCAGATACTTCGACTTCGATTTTTAATCCGACGAAAGATTTATTTCAACCTGCTTTATATCCGTATCCAAATCCTGCGACACTTGACGTGAATTTGGATATTCAATTAGCAGATGCATCAGAAGGAACATTGACGATTTTTGATGTGAATGGTCGAATGATGCATCAAACCATCATTCAGAACAATGGACAAAACACAATCAAAGAGAAAATCAATGTAGAAAATTATGCAGAAGGTGTTTATTTTGTACAATTGAGAACGGCTTTGGGAAGTATTGTTAAGAAAGTTACGGTTTTGAAGTAAAGCCTAGATAGGTTATTTCATTTTTAAGGGCTGTTTTTCGGGAAACTGAGGAACAGCCTTTTGAATAGTTATCTTGAATTAAAAGATATTCTTTTTTAGGAATTATATGTTATTTTCGTTAATTGGGTATAAATTTTTATGATTAGAAAATGCTCAATAAAATGAAAAGCAAAAGACATTTGAAGATTGTACACTTACTTTTTTAGAAAAAACATTTGAATTAGATGAAGTTCAAGAAGTACGATTTTTACAAAAAAAATCCCCAAACAATCACTAGAATTGTTTGGGGGGGGCTAATTTTTAATAAAAAAACTATCGACTAGGCAAACCTAAAATTCGCTTTGCAATAATATTTAATTGTACCTCAGACGTACCGCCTTCTATTGAATTTCCTTTGCTTCGGCAAAAACCGCGTGCTAATTGCCCATTTTTAGACGCTTCGCCTTCCCACGATAAACCATTAAATCCATCAACCGCGAGCATCAATTCTAAACGAGATTTATTCAATTCCGTACCATAATATTTCAAAGTAGAAGAAGCCGCGCCTAATGATTGACCAGCTTTAAATTCATCCACAACTCTAGCCAAAGTCAATTTGAAAGCCGCTTCATCCATCGACCAACGCGCAATATCTGCTCGTAGTGCCGTATCTGTCAATTTGCCGTTTTCTGTGCCAATAGCCTCAACTGCTAATTTATGAACAGGCGTTGTATTGATAGAACCGAAAAGTGTTCCGATCATTTCTCTTTCGTGTGTCAAAAGGTACTTCGCAATCGTCCAACCTTGATTTCTAATTCCAACTAAATTTTCTTTCGGTACTTTTACATTATCTAAAAATGTCTCACAAAAAGGTGATTTTCCACTAATCAGCTTAATCGGACGCGTACTAACACCTTCCGTAGCCATATCAATTAGCAAGAAACTAATACCATGATGTTTTTTTGCTTCAAAATCAGTACGAACCAAACAGAAAATCCAATCTGATTGATCACCATAAGAAGTCCAAACTTTCTGACCATTCACTAAATAATGATCACCTTTGTCTTCTGCTTTTGTTTGCAAGCTAGCCAAATCAGAACCCGCGCCAGGCTCACTATATCCTTGACACCAACGAATTTCACCAGAAGTAATTTTACTTAAATGCTCTTTTTTCTGTTCTTCATTACCAAATTTAAGTAAAGCAGGCCCTAACATCGAAACACCAAAACTAGTCAAAGGTCTACGGCATTTTAGTCGCTTCATTTCCTGTTCAAGGATTTTATTTTCAGCTTTACTCAAACCACCTCCGCCATATTCTTTTGGCCATTGAGGAACAAGCCATTGCTTTTCTTTCATCGCTTCAAACCAAGCTTTTTGGTCATCGCTTATAAAAGTAGCTTTACGTCCGCCCCAATAAGATTCGCTGTCATCGGTAATTGGCTGACGCATACTTTCTGGACAATTAGCCTCTAGCCATGCGCTAGTTTCTGCTCTAAAAGTGGTTAATTCGTTATTTTCCATAATATTTATTCATCTGATTTCTGACTTGCTAAGAATTTGAGACCAAATTAATCATTTTAGTTGAGAATTGAAAGTTGAGAGTTGATAATGTTTTTTTAGTTGAGAATTGGAAGTTGAGAATATTTTCAATTCTCAACTAATTCTAGTCTTTTTGCTTGTTTTGACTATTTTAACTAATAGTTTTACAATTTCTTCGGCATCTGGATAAATACTTTTAAACATTGATTGTGTGATATATTGACCATCTCTTAATAATTCTAACCAGTATGTAGTTTCGTTGGCTTCTTTGAGAGCAATACTCATTTTATGTATAAAATCTGCCTTGCTTTGTCCATGTTCTGCTTCTTTTATTAATGCACCAATCGCAGTTCCACTTCGCATAACCTGTTTACTTAAAATATATTCCTTTTGCTCAACGGTCAAATATTTATAGAGTTTGATTATTCTCAATGCAAAAACATATGACTTATTCATTACAATATTTTCTTTTCTATACATTTTGTCTTTATTTTAGGAAGGTACACACATTATCAACTCTCAACTCTCAACTCTCAACTCTCAACTCTCAACTCTCAACTCTCAACT
>CAKZLL010000526.1 GCA_937125475.1 uncultured Saprospiraceae bacterium
GATTGGTAATTTAAACATTATCAATTATCCATTGTCAATTATCAATTAAAAAACATGGATACACCAATCAGAACCAGACAGCAGTTATATGATTTGATTCGGGAGACCTCAAAGGAGGAATTCATAATGACCGAGATGATTCGTCTTGGATTTTGGCAAGAAGAAGAAGGAAAACCGTCTGTTCCTAAACAATTGATGGAACAAGAACGGAAATTACACAAGGAGCTCAATGAGTTACTAAAAAAGAAAAAATTATTTAGTGATCAAGAGCGTTTGCTAAAAGAAATGCGCCAAAAACGCATGGCAGAAGCGAAAGCTAAACGCGAAGAAACTAAAAAGAAGCGAGAAGAAGATCGCATTGCACGAGCAAAAGCTTGGGCAAAGAAAAAGGAAAATGATATTGTCTATTTAGGGGATGGTTTTTCTGGTGGTTTGAATGATAAAACTACTGATGAAATCACCTTGAAGCAAAACGATTTGCCGCAATTAGCAGATATTAAGGCTTTAGCGGAAGCAATGGAAATCACTGTTGGGCAATTGCGATTTTTGACTTTTACACGAAAAACCTCTAAGATTTCTCACTATGTTCGTTTTGAATTACCTAAAAAAACGGGCGGTGTTCGTGTGATTTCTGCACCAATGCCTTTTTTAAAAAATGCTCAATATTGGATTTTGTTCAATATTCTATATAAAATAACGGCTCATAATTTAGCACATGGTTTTGTGCCAGATCGTTCAATTAAAACAAATGCCGCGCCTCATGTTGGTCAAGATGTAGTGATTAACATGGATTTGAAGGACTTTTTCCCAACTTTGAATTATAAGCGAGTTAAGGGAATGTTCAAGTCTTTGGGCTACTCTCAACAAATGGCAACTGTATTTGGATTGCTTTGTACAGAGCCTGATGTTGATAAAGTTGAACTCGATACAGAGACTTATTTCGTAGCAAAAGGAGATCGATTTTTGCCGCAAGGCGCACCGACTAGCCCGATGATTACGAATATTATTTGTCAAAAAATGGATAAGCGTTTGGAAGGAATGGCAAAGAAGTTTGGCTTTGTTTATACGCGTTATGCAGATGATTTAACTTTTTCTACTTCTGGTGAAACGGCTCAAAATGTTGGCAAATTACTTTGGTCGGTTGGTCAAATTGTGAAAGATGAAGGGTTTGTTTTGCATCCCAAAAAGACAAAAGTCATGCGAAATGGCTCTAAAAAAGAAGTGACAGGAATAGTAGTGAATGAAAAAATGAATACAGATCGGAAAACATTGCGCAAATTTCGGGCATTACTTCATCAAATCGAAACAACTGGTATTCAGGGCAAAAAATGGGGAAATGGCAATATTAGAAATACCATTCGAGGTTATGCGAATTATGTGAATCAAGTCAATCCTGAAAAAGGAAAGGTTTATATAGAGCGTGTGGCTAAAATTTTAGGCAAATAAACTGACGTGCTTATTTTTCATTTATTCTCTCATTTTATAATTAAAAATCATGGCAAATCCATCTAAACCTAAAAAAGTTGCTGCCGAAGCAACTTGGAACAAACAACAGCAACTTTGGACGCTAGGAATAACACAAAATAAAAAGCCAGTCGGCGAATGGAAGTGGTGGTATAAAAATGGATCTTTGTATGTTGAGGCATTTTACGATGAGCAAGGAAAACGACATGGAACATACAAAGTTTATCATACAAACGGAGAAGTTTTTGAGAATTCGAGCTATAAAAACGGTGTGCTACATGGTATAAAAACATTAGAGCAGAGCCGAAATAGTTCTAATTTAAGATTACCTAGAAATTATCATTGGTCAATTCATAAAGTTGAATATCAATATAGTATGGGCTTTTTGTTAACCACAAAAATGCTTAATAGAAATGGTGGAATTATAGCGACAACACCTAAAAATGTTCCTAAAAGTGCGATTTATAATCGTTCTTCTCAATGGGAATTTGGTGAATATCAAAATAATGCACAACATGGAAAATGGAAAACCTGGAGAGCTGATGGTTCGTTAGTGTCAAAGGTTCATTATGTGAAAGGCAAGTTGCACGGCACGTATCAAACTTTTCATAACGATAAAGAAGAAGCATTTAATGGTCAGTATAAAAACGGTGTAAAAGACGGATTTTCAACGACTTGTCGTTCTAAGAAAAATACAGATCAGTCTTTTCCATATAATATTGATAAAAGTGTTTGGAAATTTACAGAAGATCATAAAAAAGGGCAATTACAAGAAACACTTTATTATAAACAAGATGGTTCTCCTTGTAATCGTCATGGAAACCCTTTACCAGAAGTCTCAATTAATTATGCTTATGGTGTAAAAACAGAAGAGTTTGTTGAAAAAGGATTGAAAAAATATATCGTTACAGCTCATGATGTTAAAGAGACTTCTCAATTAGCTACCATAAAAGAGCGATTTGAAGCACTTTGGGGCATTCCGATGCCTCAAGACTTAGCGCACACGGCTGATTTATTTCATCAAACAAATTATCCTAAAGTTTTAAATTATCAATCTCACCCTATTCGTTTAGCAGGTTTTGATGATGAGGAAATGAATGTAGTGGAAGAAGCTATTTTGAATATGCAAAAGACTTTTCCTGCTGAAAATATCATTGATTGGTTTACTGGAACAGTCTGTTTTGATGCGATGAACTACAAACGATATAATAAAACGTATAGTTTTCAATATGGTTTGTTTGATAAAACGGAGTACAATTTAGCTCACAACCAGATTTACAAGTTTGATTATAATTCGCCTACTAGTAGTTGGGGAATGAGTTTGAATAATGCATCCGCAAAAAATTTAAGTGCATTAATGATGCTTTATACTGGAGCTGATGCTTTTGAATATAGAAACTTAATTGGTAATCGAACTTTCCAGCAAGTTTTTAATCAAACAAAATCGCAAGTTGATGGGGATTATCAAACTTTTAGGAATATTAATATTGGAAGTTCTCGCATCCGATATTATGATCTTAATTATCGCCCGAGTAAAAAGCCATCGGTTGATTTTTGGAATAAATCAAAATGGATTATTGATATGCTCCGATATAATTCAGAATCACCAAGAAGCTATTCTGTTAAAAAAGGAACATACGATTTGACAAGATTTACAACCGTTGTGCCAAGAGCATTACACGTTCTATTTGCTTCTTATTTTAGAAGAGATGACGTGCATAATAGCCGAATGATTGCCTTAGCGGCAAGTAGTCCGTCTCGAATTATTCGAGATGCAGGGGCATTAGTCAAAGAATTTAGAGATGGAAGAAATCAATTGGGATTGATTCGAGATTTAGAAGCTTTACGCAAGAAAAAATAAAACAGCAACATAAAGAACTCTTATTTTGCTTCTAGAATAATTTGGGCTTTACCATTCGGTAAAGCCCTCTTTTTGCGTAATATCTTTAAAATACGATTGGCATAATCATATTTTTATAGAACTGATAAAATAAGCTAAATTACTGATTATCAGTTCAATTATAATTTTTTAACTTTCTTATCTTTTTTACTTTCTACTCCAAATTTTGGTGTATGTTTTTGAAGTAGTTCAGAATTGGCGGCATTGAATTTCATTGTATAGTTGCCTATGTTTTTATTGTATTTATCAATAGCTTCATTGAAAGCATCAACATCTTTTTGCGTGAGATCTTCTTGTTTTGCCTTATTGACGCGAACCACATCTTTAAATCCTTTACTTGCCAGATCTAGATAAAAACTCATCAACTTTATAGCAGAATCTCTATATTTTGTATCGCCTTCAAAACCTTTAACCGCTTTTAACTTCGCAAGTGCTACTTCTGCTGCGCTTTCCATTTTTCTGCGTTTGCCCTCCATTCCTTTATCTTTTGCGCTGACCGCTTCCATAAAAATGGCGTGTGCCTTATCCGCTTTAAAATAAATCAAGAAAATATTGCGACTATATTCATTGGCTTGATTCATTTTTTTGATTTGAAGATTGAGTGGATTTTCTTCTCCGCTATCTTCAAATTCCCATTTGTTCTTTTTAGCAAAACTTAATTGTGCTTTTTCAAAACGATCAGAAGCACGATCTAATTTTTTTTCTGCTTTGTCTTGCGCTTTAAAATATTGCTCCATTGCGTTGTAAGAGCTTTTGCTATCCTTTTTTAGTTCTTCAATTTCTTTAAAATCAAGATTGAAAATATTATTATACATTTCTAAAACAGCTAATGCTTCGCTTTTTAAGCGATCACCACTTTTAGGAACAGGCAAGGATTTTACAGTTTGAATAGCTGATTGAACTTGTTGAATGACGTTATTTCTCTTTTGGGCAACAGCCATATAATCTTCGGAATGAACAGAAAACGAGACATATTCCAAATTTGTAGCATCAACCTTCATGCGTTCAGCAATAATAGCAGCATTAAACTCAAAAGGATCAACTTGAGCAAAAGAGGAGATAGTTAAGAATAATCCCAAAAGCAGTAAAGTATAGTTTTTCATATCAAAATGTATTATAGGAACGTTCAAACTCTTATAAATTATTCTTTGCACGTTCCGTAGATTAAAGCTTTTAAAGAAAAAAAAATTTCCTTAAAAGTTCTTTTAAAAAATAGAATTGATGAAATAAACGATGAAAAGTGAAAATAATTTTGCACGAAGCTTAAAGAGAGGATACTAAAATACAAAAAGCATCACAACTAGCAAAGTAGTTGTGATGCTTTTTATATGAGATATTAATTTGTGTCTATGAATTAATAAGCATAAGTTACAAGTCCAACATTGTCTATATCAAGAAAGACTTCATTTGTTCCTGGTTGTTGTAATTTACTAATATTATATCTTACTTCTTTATTGACTGAATTTAGACAAGGATCATTATCATCTAAAATTAATTTTACAGGAATAACAGGAGTTCCGTTATAATCAGATAATTTAGTATCTGCAACTAAAGAAAAAGAAACCGCACCACAACCACCTTCATAAGTGGCAGTAAGCATAATAATTTCATCTTCAATAGTGAAGTTAGGAATAGTAAAAGGAGAAGAAGTATTGTTATAGGCTTTATGATTGATTGTAACAGAAGGTATATTATCTGCTCCTTTTACTTTTTTAGTTTTTGTCCCAATTGTTGTAGGAGACACCAATTCTGTTTGCTCACAACTTGTTAAAAAAATTGTAAATGAGGCGATGAAGATAAATAGAAACTTGGTTGAAAATACTCTCATGTTTAATAAAGTTTTGTTTCACAACATATTTCGATATAAATATACAATTATTTTGATTGAGATGTTTAAAATTACGAATTTTAGTACAAAAATGTCAAGAAAACGGCTGATTTAATAATTAATTGACAATAAAAAGGCAGTGCTTTGATTTTTATCTAGATAGGAGATTTAATTTTTAGAGTACTTTTAACTAGAAAAAGAGATAATAAAAAATCGCTGTACTCTTTTTCAAGATGTACAGCGATGGTTTTTTGTAGGTTATTAATGATTTCGATTAATATGTTTAGTTAATTGGTGAAATCAATTTAATGTTTAATTAGTTATAAAAATTAGTATAATGTTTATGGGAGTATAACTGTTAATGTTTAATTGGTTATAAAATCTAATTATGTTTTCTATTATATAAGGTCATATTTGATAAGGAAGGTTACCGATATTTTTTTTTAAAAAAAAGATAATTTCATTTGTGTTATTTTGAAATGTTTATTATTTTGATTATGAGGTAGTTGAGTGTTTAAGTTTTATTGAAAAAAAGTTAAAATAATTGCTTTTTTATGCAACCCTAGAGAAATGGGGGCGTACAAAATAATGCTTAAACTATTTTAATAAAAAAATAATGAAGAATTCGACTGCTCTATTACTAACCATTTTGTTACTAACTACTATTAATTCTCTACAAGCTCAACAAATTAGATGTATTATTTGCCCTGATGCCATAGGGATTTCAGAAGTGGAAAGCGGTGCAAGCATTCAAAATTTGACACCTGTTACAGAATTGTCTAATGAAACAACACCTAAAAAGGTAGAAAAAATAGTGATTACCAGAAAATCGCCTGTTGTTAAAGAAGAGCAAGTAATGGGATTTGTAGCTAAAAGAGAATTAGTTCCTACTTCTGATGAAGATATGTGTAATGATCCTGTTGATTGTGGTCTGATTACAGAAGAAGAAATGGAAGAAGGTGCAAAAAACTTTGAAATTTACCCAAATCCAGCTCATCACTGGATGATTATTAATAAAAAAGAGTTGAAAGCGGGTGATTATAAAGTATTGATAAAAGATGTAGAAGGTAAGGTAATTGAAGACTTGATGTTGAATGACGAGAAAATGACTTTAAATTTAAGAAAATATAAAAAAGGCGTTTATTTCATAACGCTGCGCAATGAAAGTAATTATAATGAGTGGGTTCAAAAAGTAACTGTACAATAAATAATGATAAAAGTAATGGCTATCCCCTTTGCTGTTGCTTGCTGTTTAAGAAGTTAGTTTACCACAATACGTATTTTATTTATTAAAACAATTAATTAAAAGCCTTTGCCTTAATTGCGCAAAGGCTTTTTTATTAGAATTTTTTATTCCTTAAAAGCAATTCAATTAAAGGGCATTAGCCAATTGTTCTTTAATTTTTTCCAGCTCATCTTTCATTTGAACGACGAGATGTTGAATTTTAGAATGATTAGCCTTAGAGCCTAAAGTATTGATTTCGCGCCCCATTTCTTGACTAATAAAATTAAGCTTCCTACCTTTTACTTGCTTTTTATTTTTTAATACTTCTAAGAAATATTTGCAATGTTGAGACAAACGAACTTGCTCTTCAGTAATATCCATTTTTTCAAGATAATACATTAGTTCTTGTTCATAGCGATTTTCATCTACTGCAGCTTTGGCAAGGTGATCTTCAAAATTTTGACGTAATTTCTCACGCATTTTAGTTTTTCGTTCTTCTGCATAAGGCAAAATTTCCGTTAATAAACGACTAATAGAATTGACGCGCATTTCAAAATCATCCTCAATTACTTTTCCTTCGGTTTCCCTATAATTGGTCAAATTTGCCATTGCTTGCTTGATTCCTTTAGCCAAAGCTTTCCATTCTTCAGCAGACAAACTACCTTCGTTTGGTACAACAATATTTGGCATTCGGATAATCGTTTGTAGAATATCTCCTTCTATATTAAGTTCTTCTTTCAAAGAATTGAGTTCTGTAAAATAGGCTTTAAACAAAGGACGATTAAAAGAAAAATCTGCCTCAGAAGCTCTATTAATCACATCAATAGAAATATCAACCTTACCCCGTTGAGCTATCGGGCCGACTAATTGTCTAATGCCTAATTCTTTTTCTCTATATCGTTGGTTGATTTTCATTTTGAGGTCGAGATACTTACTGTTAAGTGATTTGATCTCTATTTTAATGTCCTGTTTATTGTAAGTCACTTCTGCTCGACCGAAGCCTGTCATTGATAATAGCATCAAAAATTATTTAGAAGGTGGTAAATAAAATATTGAGATTACGATTTGTTTAAAAACATTGTAATCTAAAGATGAAAAAATTTAGAATGTGGAATATTAGCTAAAGTAAGTTAATATGGTTTAAAAGAAAGAATTTAAAACTGATTTAGAGGTTAATTTTAGAAAATTTTACAGGTTAATACAGATAAATCATCAGGAAAAGGATTGTCTCCTCTAAATTCATCCATAAAATCGAGTAAATGATCGTTAAAATTTTTAGCAGAATAATGTGCGTTATTAATAGAAAACTCTTTTAGAATAGGCACATCAAAATACGCCTCTTCTTCATCCTGCAAATCGGTAATTCCATCAGTGTAAGTAATAATCAATGTATCTTTATCAATTGGTACTTTGCCAACTTCAATGAACGGAATACGATCAAAAGTCCCTAAAAGAGTACAGCCTTGATCCAAATTTATAGCTTCTCCATTTTGAATTAAAATAGGCGGATTATGTCCTGCATTAATATAAGTTAGGATTTTTGTCTCAAAAGAATATTCCGCATAGAAAAACGTAATAAATTTTTCTCCTTTCGTAATATCTAATAATTTGGTATTCAACCGCTGAATAAATTCTTTCTTATCTAATCTTAGTTCAACTAAATTACGGAGATTTGCTTGAAAATTTGCCATTAATAATGCTGCACCTACGCCTTTTCCTGAAATATCGCCGATACAGAAAGAAAACTCTTTATCACCAAAAGGAATATAATCAAAATAATCTCCTCCAACGCCTAAATGAGGCATATAGATACTATCTAGTTCGAACTTATTATTAGAAGGAAGATTTTCAGGAATGAGCATTTTTTGCACATTCTGAGCAACTTCCATTTCTTTTTTTAATCGTTCTTGCTCAATTTGTCTTTTAAAAAGGCGTTTATTTTCGACTGCAACTGCAATGATATTGGTAATAGTTGTGATGAATTGTATTTTTTCATACATTTCTTCATCTGCTTCCAAATCACCTAAAAGCGTAAATGCAATTGGACGTTCTTTATGATAAACAGGGATAACAACATCAAATTGACTAACTAATGGATGAGTACTATCAAAAAGATTAGTCATTCGTTGATATTGAAGTAATTCTTTACTAATATCCTGCTGACGTGCATGATCACGAATGCCGATCTGAGAAACGCATTTCCATTCAGATTCACTACAAATATGGCACATCATTTTTTTAATACCAATTTCCCAACTTAAAATTGATTTATAAATATTAAAAAGATGTTCAACTGTGAAATTACTGTTGATGGCTTGAGTTAATTCCAATAAACGATTGATCTGCAATTGTTTTAGGTGCAAATCTCGTTCTAATAAATCCACATTGGAGGCATTGCGAGGTGTTCTGTTTGTGTTTGTGTTGCCGCCTTCGTCCATTTAGTCTAATTGTACTGAATTTTATTCTTATCAATGTTAGCCATTAAAAAGCAAATTTTGTTTTACCTCGTAAAAATAGAAAAAAACGAGATGGTTAAGTCTATTCTTATTACAATTTTTTTTATACTGACCGATTATTCTAATAATTGACGAAAAATACGCTATGAATGGACAATTTTAATGAATTAAAAATTAAAATTGTCTTTTTAGCCATGATAGAATAACTCTTTATCGTTACTTTTGTAGAGCCTAAAATTGAAAATTTAATAAATATATAAATAAAATAGAATGAGGAAAATAATATTGTTTTGTCTGGGAATGATGCTCACTAATGCTATGTCGGCACAAATAACGATCACAAGTGCAGATATGCCAATTTCTGGTGATACGATTAGATATAGTGTTGGGACACTAGATACACTTTCGGCACAAGTTTATACACAAACGGACACAAATTATGTGTGGGATTTTTCACAATTAACAGCTAATAGCCAAGACCTAAGTGAATATGTTCCTGTTGGAGCTACGCCTTATAATGGTTTTTTTCCTGGAAGTTATGGGCTTGAATTAGTAGATACTTTAAATTTAGCAGGACAAACAATTACTGCGGTCTATGATTTTTATAAAAATACAGCAACACAATTTGAAGCAACAGGGAGAGGAATGAATTTTCAGGGCTTCCCTTTAGCCACACCTTACAGTGATGCAGATGAAATTTATCAATTTCCATTAGACTATGGAGATAGAGATAGTTCTACGTTTGATTTCTTGACAGGTATTCCTTTTGTTGCTAGTTATATTACGACAGGTTATCGAATTAATGAGGTAAATGGCTGGGGAACGGTTATGACACCTTACGATACTGTCTCTTGTATTCGTGTAGTGACTGATGTTGTTTCGATGGATTCGATTAGTATTCTTGGTCAAGGAGGTTTTAGTTTTCCAAATCATGTACGAGAAATTAAGTGGATCGCTAATGGCGAAAAAATACCAATGGTTCAAGTATCTGGAACAGTTGCTTTTGGTGCATTTGTACCGACTGAAATTCGTTATCGTGATAATTATCTAGGGCTGTCAAATCCTTTTGCACCTAATGCAAATTTCACTGCGGATAATAGATTTCCAGAACAAAGTATGGATACGGTAACATTTACAGCTATTGCTTTGCCGCTTCCGACGAATAGTTATACTTGGGGTTTTACGCCAAATACTGTAACTTACGTGAATGGTACAAACAATAATTCTCAGAACCCAGAAGTCGTTTTTGATGCACCTGGAACGTATGATGTTTATATGTATATAGGTACTGATTTTGGTACAGAT
>CAKZLL010000527.1 GCA_937125475.1 uncultured Saprospiraceae bacterium
GGGAAAGATTAAAAAAAAGTAGATTAGAATTGTTGAATGATCATTTTTTGAATCAACAGGATCGAGATTTAATCCATGAATATTGGTCAAAGGCGTTGAATAAATCTGTTTTTATAAAAAAAATGGATAATGAAAATGATCTTTATAAAATGATGAAATCATTCGATGCTCAAAATGCCTTAGTATTTTTGAGTAGTTTAAAATTAGAGTTAGCTTTATTAGCTTACGAAAATACAACCGCTTTTTATGAAATAAATCAGCAAATGGTTTATCCTTTTGATAAAAAAGAATTCAAAATCAGCTATTCTGTTGAGCGGAAAGAAATAAAAAAGAATGAGCCTTTTCATTTTTATTTAGATATAATAACAGTTTTTAGAGATCCAGATATTAAGATGAAAATCAATAATCAGTCTTTAAAAATGGATAATGGGATAGGTATTTATGATGAAAAAAAGAATTATGCTGGAAAGAATTTAAATGCAGAAGCTATATTTAGTAATTCGTATAATAATCAAATTGATACGGTTTCAGGTGGTTTTTATTATTAGAATTTAGAGATCGGACCTTCTGAGGAGATCCGATCTTTTAGTAAAATTATTCTTTAAATCGTTTTAATAACTTTACAAAATTCTTCAATTTCGGTTGTTGTATTGTAATAATGAACCGATGCGCGAACTAAATCATCGCTTAGATTTCTACTTTGAGAATCCAATAAAGTCCCATTCGATGAAATCAATGACACATTAATTTTGTGCTGCGCTAAATGTTTTTGTACGGCTTGTTTCGTTTTACCTTCTACTGAAAAAGAGATAATTCCGCCTTTTCGTTTGCCAATATCATGAACGGTAATACCTTCGATTTCGGTCAATTTATCGCGTAATGTTGCTGCTAAAGCCCTCAAACGCTCTGAAATACGCTCCATTCCGATACTCAAACTATAATCAATTGCTAATCCTAAAGCATATTCTGCCGCTCGATTGCCTTCCCAAACTTCAAACCTTCTTGCATCTTTTCGCAAAATATATTTGTCCTTCGCGACCCATTCCGCAGAATGCAAATCCAAAACAGGCGGTTGAATACCTTTCGTCAACCAAGATTGATTAACATACAAAAAACCAGTGCCACGGGGTCCACGCAAATATTTTCTACCTGTGGCAGAAAGGAAATCACAGCCGATCGCCTTCACATCAATAGGAATGTGCCCAACCGATTGGCAAGCATCTAAAAGAGACGGAATACCATATAAATTAGCTATTTTTCCAATCGCCTCAGCAGGATTAATCAAGCCGCTATTCGTCGGAATATGGGTAATTGCAATTAATTTAACCTCGGTCGTAATCATGTTTTCGAGTGCGCGAATATCGACTTGCCCAAATTCATCATTAGGAATTTGTTGAATAACGACCCCTATTTTTTGCTGTAACTGCAAAAAACTGATATAATTAGTAGCATATGACGCATTGGCAACCAAAATAATATCTCCAGCCGAAAAATTCAAACTATGAAAAGCGCTATGCCAAGCATTAGTAGCACTTCCGACAATTGCAATTTCATCTCGATTTGCATTGATCAATTCAGCAATCGCATCATAGGTATGTTCTCGCTGAATATTGAAAATAGCTTCTGTTTCATAACCACCATACATTGATTCGTGCTGCAAATAGCCAATCATGGCATCTCGAACCGCATCAGGCATCAAAGCTGCACCTGCATTATTGAAATGAATAACGTGTTTTGTTCCTGTTGTTTCTTGGCGAATTTGTTTTATTTGTGTTGCTGAAAAATCCATTTGTTGTATTTGTTGTTAGTGATAAACTAACGAGATTGAGATCAGTTTTAAAATTGGTAAATGCTTCTGAAAGAAAGATAATTATTCACTTGAGGTCGATTGATAACGTTACCTACATCTAAATCTACGATGCTGAATAACGAATAATTCCAACGAAAATCAAAACCCCAATGTTCTGAAATGAAATAACCAAAGCCAAGAACGACGCTTAATTCATTCTCTCTATAATAAGGTAAGCGTCCGTCGGTTTCGTCCACATCATTAATGATAATATTAGCATCGATCAATCTAGCATAAGACAATCCGCCGCTAATTCGCACACCGCCATCAATAAAATTCATTGTGACAGGTACTTCAATATAATCCAAACTATCATCTCCAAAAAACAACAACTCTGGCATTCTTCTAAGTTGG
>CAKZLL010000528.1 GCA_937125475.1 uncultured Saprospiraceae bacterium
CTGCCGATTGACTGCACCAATGAATAGCCACACTCACCAAAAGCGCCAAACTAGCCGCTACGCCTATTCTCACCCAATGCTTAGAAATCCGACGAATTGTAGAAGTCGAATGCTGCGGCACAGAATTTAACAATTCTTGTTTCAAGCGATTGCGTTCAAATGCTCGAATGCCTTCTACTGTTTCTTCATACTCACTATAAGCTTGATTGAATGTCATATCCGCCGATAATTGCTCCTCAAAAGCCATTTTTTCGACTGGATCTAACTCATTTTTATAGTATTTATCAAAATTTTCTATTTCCTTTTCTTTATACATTTTTTTAGTTTTTTAAAAGAAATCTGTTTTGGAGTAGCTTTCTTGGATTAATTTTCTCAATTTTTTGTAACAAACATTCTTTTTACTTTTCGCCACATTAGCATTTTTATAGCCTAATTTTTGTGCGATTTCGTTCATAGAAGACCGATTGTAATAAAATTCCGTCAGGACATTTCTACAATCATCACAGAGTTCAAGCATCTTTTTTTGAATAATATCAAACTGCTCGTTTTTCTGTTGTTCTCGCATCGGATTAATTGTTGATCGCTCTTCAACTTCCGAAATAATCTCGGGCTGTTTGGTCAATTGCATTGATTTTCTCTTGACGAGATTAATCAATTTATTGCGCCCCATTGTGAACAAATAAGTCTTCAAAGAAGCTTGTTGAGAATATTTTCCTCGTTTTACATTTTCATAAAAATCAAGGACAACATCAGAAAACACATCATTAATTGTATCAACATCAACATACTGAAACTTCGTTTTTACCCAAAGTAAAAACGGCTGTCGAAAATGATGATAGACCTCTTGCAAAGCCTTTGTATTTCCTTCTGTAAGTGACTTTATGATTTTTTTTTCATTCATACTATATTTTTATCAATCGGTTGACAAAAAGGTAAGTGAGTTGTGAGTTGAGAATGGAAAGTGGAAAGTGGAAAGTTTGTACCTTCCTGAAATAGGTTGACAAATATTATGAAATTAAAAATGGAAAGTGGAGCGTTGTTGTGCCAATTTTGGTCATTCTCAACGCTCCACTTTCCATTCTCAACTAAAAAACTACGCCAATTCCATTTCTACAACGACAATCGTTTGACCATTTTGGACAAATTTTTCGATTTGATACGCTGCGTCTTTTGTAATTTGAATTGGCTCACCGAGTTTTAAATGGTCTCTTCCGACCAAGACAATTTGCTGGTATGTACTAAATTCAGGTAAAAAAGTTGCTAGATACTCAAATTGTTTAGCGGCTATATCTGCCCAAAATGCAGCATCAGCTCCGCTTTCATCAATTTCAGTAGGTAAGAAAAACTGATAGCGTTGTTTCAGAAATTTACAACCTGATTGGTGCAATTCCAATTTTAAACCATTCTCAAAAGTAGCTTTCTCAATAGCATGAGCGGTGAATAATTCAAAGCTATGGGTTTTGATTGTAGAGCTATCACCTTGAGTAAAAATAGCGGCAATACTATTTGGACACAACGATAAATCGCTTTCCATTTCTTCCGTATATTCTACAGCTAAAGGATTTTTTTCTGTTTCTTTAGGCTGATCACCAGATTGACAACTGGCTAAAAAAAGTACGACAAAGCACAAAAAACCATATTTCATAAAAAAAGTTTGATAAGTAATGATCAATTTGATTAACAATTCTAAAACAAATTTATTGTTAAAAAAACGAAAATAGAAGCGATCTATTACAATTTTATAAAATACTCGTTTTCTACATCAAGCATTTCTTAATGTGCTGGAAAAACATCATCAACCATTGACATGGCCTTATTAAGATAAGTTCTATCAAAATTCAATTCTTGCTGAATATCATCAAAATAGGCAATCATGTTTTCGGTAGCCATATTTCCAGTCAAATCATCTTTTGCCATCGGACAACCACCATAACCTTTCAATGCGCCATCAAAACGCCTGCAACCGCTATTGTAAGCCGATTCGACCTTTTCACGCCAAGTATTAGGTGTAGTATGCATATGTGCCCCAAACTCAACCATCGGATACAATGGAATTAAATGACTAAACAAGTAAGTAATGATTTCAGGGTTTGCCACGCCTATTGTATCAGATAAAGACAATATTTTCACATCTAAATCATGTAAAATTTCTGTCCATTTTTGTACAATTTCAACATTCCATTCATCTCCGTAAGGATTACCAAAACCCATTGAAATATAAACAACAAGTTTTTTATCATGCTTGACGCAAAGATCTTGAATCGTTTTCAGACGATCTAAAGATTGTAAAATCGTCGCGTTAGTATTCCGCATTTGAAACGTTTCTGAAATCGAAAACGGATAACCTAGGTAAGTAATTTCTGGAAATTTGACCGCATCCTGCGCTCCTCTCCTATTCGCAACAATCGACAAAAGCTTCGTATCAGTCTGATCCAAATTCAATTGTGACAAAACCTTCGCGGTATCTCTCATTTGAGGAATAGCTTTTGGAGAGACAAAACTCCCAAAATCCAAGGTATCAAAACCAACTTGCAAGAGCGTGTTCATGTAATCCGCTTTTGTTTCGGTAGGGATGAACGTTCTAATTCCTTGCATCGCATCGCGCGGACACTCTATTATTTTTATCATCTTATTTACATTCAGCAGATTTTATTTTAGCTACACTAAAAAGCTATTCATTTCTTTCTTAGTGTACCTTACAAATTTACGAAAACAAAAGGACTTCTTTTTTGACAAAAAAACCGACATTTGGAAAACATTTCATTCACTTATTTTATACTTGGTGACTCGCTTATTTATCAAAATTTTCAACGGGGTTCTTTGCCAAAATTAATTACAAAATTCTTCTATTTTTCTTCTTTTACAGCTAGTTTAGACAAAAAAAACTTTTATTCAAACATAATTCGACCAAAAACTATTATTAGAAGTAATTCATTGGTTCTATTCAATCCCTATTCAAATGATCGCTTATTTTTGCCATCCTACTTAATTTAAGTAATTTTGAATATTTTGGGACATGTTGAATAATTAAAAAAAACGATTTATGAAAAATAAAGGACTTTTATCCATCATAGGTTTTCTATTATTTTTGTTTGGGTTTTTATCCATCCTGTTGAGTGTTGTAGGCATCAAATTAGTTTTCTTACAGTGGGTTGATGCTTTTGGAAGAGGATTTGGCTTATTATTCAAGTTATTAATGGTGATCGCTGGTTTTGTTGTTGTAATCGTCGCAAGAGGCGATGAAGCGCAACATGATGAATATTTACCAGAAGAATAAATGGTTTTTTGAAAGGTGTCAGGTGTCAGGTGTCAGTAAAAAATTGATTATCAGCAACTTATTTGTTTAGCAACAGCTTAATTTGCCTATTATAGCAAATTAAGTTCTAACTGACACCTCGCCCCTGACACCTGACACCTGACACCTGATAATAAAGTTTTTTAATTCAATAATTATGGCAACAGCAGAAATTTTTAAGATTGTGAATATGATTGCAATGCTCTGCTGGGTATTGTTGATTGTTGCACCTCGTTGGGTCGTGACGCGTCGTGTTGTGATTTCTGGAGCGGTTGTTTTGCTTTTTTCCGCATTATATTTAGGCTATTTTATTTCGACGAGTAGCGATTTTAATCCAGATAGTTTTTCTACTTTAGAAAATGTGATGGAATTATTTACGAATCCAGAATCTGTACTTATGGGCTGGTTACATTATCTAGCTTTTGATTTATTTGTGGGTGCGTGGATCGTTTCTAATGCACAACAACATGGAATTTCACATTGGGCAATCATTCCTTGTTTATTATTAACGTTCATGCTCGGACCTGTTGGTTGCTTGCTTTATTTTATTGTTAGAGCTATTTTTATGAAAGGTAAAATGGTTAATAATTTTTAAAAAGCTGTCTTTACAAAACCAGCACTGAACGTAGCAACATTTTATGCTCAGTGCTTGTTCTGTAAATAAATACTATCCGTTATAATATAAATATAACATTATCAATATAGTAGTACTCTATTTCATTTTTTGTCGAAAATATCTTCTACTTAATCGCCTCTGATTTTGTGATATATCTGATTTTCTTTAATTTGCAAGTATAACAATCAATATCTTAATCTCGGTCAATTTATTCCATGAATTGATCACATCTACTTATAAAAATGGTAACAAAAGTTGAATTATATGATGCCTTTGGTGAATTGATTTATGCATTAGCGAAAGCAGACGGCGTGATTCAAGCAGACGAAATTAGCGCTTTAGACAAAATATTAGGCGATCATTCTTGGGCTAACGAAATCAAATGGTCTTTTAATTACGAAAAAGGAAAAGATAAGTCTCTTCAAGAAGCTTATGACAAAGCCTTATCAATTTGTAAAGATTTTGGAGCGTCTCCTGATTATCCTTTTTTGTTTGAAGTACTTGATGCAATTGCAGAAGCGAGTGAAGGCGTGCATGAAGCCGAAGAAGCTTTAATTCAAAATTTCAAAACAGAACTTACTCAATATTTAAGAAATAAAGCCTAATAATTTTTATTTCAAAATAGAGCCTTAACTTGAAATTAAAGTTAAGGCTCTATTTTTTATTGCGATTGTCTCACCTTCTCTATCCGTTCAGTAACTAGAAGCCATCAAAAAGCCGTACTTTTGCCTTAGTTTTATGAAAATCAGAAACTAAAAACTATTAGGAAGATGAAGTACGTTTGTATCCATGGACATTTTTACCAACCGCCTCGTGAAAATGCTTGGCTTGAATTTGTTGAATATCAAGACTCTGCGCATCCATATCACGACTGGAATGAGCGCGTAAATGCCGAAGCTTACGCACCAAATGCGGCTTCTCGCATCTTGGATAAAGATAAGCTAATCACGGATATTGTTAATAATTATGCGAAAATTAGCTTTAATTTTGGTCCTACGCTCCTTTCATGGATGGAACAACAGGATCCTACTACATATAAAGGTATTTTAGAAGCCGATAAAATTAGTAGAAAATATTTTGGTGGTCATGGCAATGCTATTGCACAAGCTCATTCTCACCTCATTTTGCCTTTGGCTAATCGCCAAGATAAAGAAACACAGGTCAAATGGGGTATTGCGGATTTTGAGCATCGTTTTGGGCGAAAGCCAGAAGGAATGTGGCTCGCAGAAACGGCAGTCGATACAGAATCGCTTGAAGTTTTGGCAGAAAATGGCATTAAATATACGTTGTTAGCTCCTCGTCAAGCCCAAGCTATTCGCAAAGTTGGCGCAACGGAATGGCAAAAATTACCACATGATTCTGTCGATCCGCGTCGTCCTTATTTGTGCAAGTTACCATCAGGAAAAAGCATTGCGCTTTATTTCTATGATGGTCATGTCGCGCAAGATGTGGCGTTCAATAATCTTTTATCTAGCGGTAAACGTTTTGCTAATCGCATTATTAGTTCTTTGGATAAGGATGATAAAAATCAATTAGCGCATATCGCTACGGATGGAGAAAGTTATGGACATCATCACCGTTATGGAGATATGGCTCTAGCTGATTGTTTGGATTATATTGAATCGAATAATCTCGCTAAATTGACCAATTATGGGGAGTATTTAGAAAAGTATCCGCCACAATATGAAGTTCAAATTTATGAAAATAGTTCTTGGTCTTGTGTTCATGGTGTGGAGCGTTGGCGCTCAAACTGTGGCTGCCATACAGGCGGTCAAGCTGGTTGGACACAGGAATGGCGCAAGCCGTTAAGGGATGCTTTGGATTGGTTGCGCGATCGTTTGATTGGTGTTTATGAGGAAAAAAGTCAAGGTTTATTAAAAGATCCTGAGGCTGCTCGTAATGATTTTATTCAAGTGGTTTTGAATAGAAATGAAGCAACTATTGACGCTTTCTTAAAGAAACATACCATAAAAGGCACTTATACGCATGACGAGAAAGTCTTGATTTTGAGAATTTCCGAGATGCAACGCAATGCCATGTATATGTACACGAGTTGCGGCTGGTTCTTTACGGAAGTTTCTGGTTTAGAGACTACTCAGATTTTGCAATATGCTTATCGTAGTTTGTATTATGCGGATCAAGTGAGCGATATGGATTTCGAACCTGGTTTTATTGAACAATTAGCTAAGGCTAAAAGTAATTTGCCAGAACATAAAGATGGAGCTGATATTTATCGCAAATATGTCCGTCCTGTCCAAGTTGGTTTGATGAGAACGGGTATGCATTATGCAATTTTGTCACTTTTTGAAAAGTTTCCAGAGACGTTAGAAATTTTCAATACTTATATTGCGACAAGCGAATTGTATGATCGAGTAGAAGCTGGACGACAAAGATTAGCGGTTGGTAGAACGACTGTTCAATCCCGTGTAACGCATTCTAAAAAGCACTTTAGCTTTGTTGTAATGTATTTGGGACAACAAAATATTATTGGTCATATTTCTTTAGATATGGAAAAATCGACCTTTGATGAAATGGCTGCACAGATCAAACCTGCATTCAAAGAAAGTAATTTGGCAAAGGTTTTAACTACGATGGAAACCTATTTTGGTGATGATCGTTATTCGATTGATGATTTGTTTAAAGATGAGAAAATCAAAATTCTTAATCAAATTTTAAACGAAAATTTAGTCGCGGTTTCTTCTTCTTTGCGCCAGATTTATAATACAAATTATCATTTATTAAACTCTTTTGTTAAAGATAATTTGCCTGTTCGTAATGAATACCGAAGTATTGTCCAGCATATTGTCAACCAAGATTTACATAATTATTTTAATCAGAAGTTGCTAAATGTCAAGGAGCTTAAACGAATAGTTAGTGAATTTAAACGCTGGAAAATCGAACTTCAAGATAATAAATCTATTCAATTAACTGCGAATCAAAACATTCTTAAAGCCCTTAAACGCCTTAATCTTGATTTGCAAAATACAAGTAAAATTTCCAAACTCAATACGATTTTTGATCTATTGGAAGAATTAGATATTCATCCGACAGGTTGGCAATCTCAGAACCTTTATTTCTCTATGACAAAAAATAGAACTGCTATGGGCGAAATGGTTTATGATAAAAATTGGGTAGATGCATTTACAGCTTTGGGCGAACATATTGGTGTAAAAATCAATTTTCAGCAAGCTGTTTTAGCGGAATAATTTTTTATTTGATTCATTGACAATTTTTGCCAAAGATAGGAGGCACTTTCGAAGTGCCTCCTATCTAACCTTTGATTTTCAAACAATTATACATTTGTTTTAATTGATAAAATTCAGTTCTAGCAAAAATTGTTAAAGAACCTTTTATTCTTACTTTCATTTTAATTTTCATTTCAAAAAGTCATGCTAAAATACCAACTCATTGTCAGTGATATCGACGGAACACTTCTGAATAAAGCCCGCGATGTTGCTCCTGAAACAATCAAAGAAATCCGTCGTGTTTGGGCTAATTATCACATTCCTGTTGTCTTGGCATCTGGACGAATGTCGAAAGGTATGCACAAGATTAAACGAGATATTGGCTTAATTGATTTGCCGATGATTTCCTATAACGGTGCATTGATTCAAGGCGCATTAAATGCGGATGGCTCATCTGAAACGTTATTCAGCAAGACTTTTTCTTCGGAAATTGGTTTGGAGATTTATAAAATGGGCAAGAAAAATGGCGTGCAAGTCGGTTTATATTCTTTCGATGATTGGCACGTAGAACAGATTGATCGCTGGGCACAACACGAAATTGATCACACCAAAATCAATCCTGCGGTCACCAATAATGAAACAACGCTTCAAACTTGGCAAAAACAAGGAAAGGGTTTACACAAAATCATGCTCATTGGCGAGACAGCTTTAATTGATCCATTTGAAATCAAACTTAGAGCAAAGTACGGCAATGACTTGCAAATTTATCGCTCGAATAGGTTTATCATTGAGGTTTGTCCATCGGAAGTTTCAAAGCATACAGCAGTTGAATTTTTGAATAAACAAATGAACCTTTTACCTGAATTTATTATGGCATTTGGTGATAATCTCAACGATAAAGCCATGCTTGAATATGTCGGAACAGGTATTGCCGTAGCTAATGCAAAACCGTCAGTAAAAGAAATAGCGGATGATTTGACCGCTTCTAATTTGGATCTGGGTGTTGCAAAATCATTGCAAAAATACTTTAAGTAATTGATTGCTGGATTGCTGGATTGCTGGATTGCTGGATTGCTGGATTGCTGGATTGCTAAGGTATTATTTATAAAAAACAATCACAACACCTTAGCAATCAAACAATGAGCGAAGCGACAACAATCAAACAATCATCACAATCATAACAATTACTTCAACTTATCTTGATATAACGCTTTGAATTTCTTCAACTTAGGATTAATCACAGCTTGGCAATATCTACCTTCAGAATTATCATTATAATAATTTTGATGCTTTCCCTCTGCTGCAAAAAACGCTTGAAACGGCTTTAACTCAGTTACAAGTAATTGATCATAAGCACCTTGAACGATTGCAGTCGCTTTTATAGCGGTTGCTTTTTCTGCATCGTTTCGATAAAAAATAATGCTTCTATATTGCGTTCCTCGATCACCGCCTTGTCGGTTGAGTGTAGTTGGATTGTGAGTAGTTAAATGGATTTTTAATAAATCCTCATAGCTAATCAACTTCGGATCATAAGTTACTTCCACAACTTCCGCATGACCTGTCATTCCGCTACAAACTTCTCGATAGGTCGGATTAACAATCGCTCCTCCACTATAACCGCTTTTGACTTTCGTAACACCTTTCAATTGCTGAAAAATCGCTTCGGTACACCAAAAACAACCGCCTCCAAAAGTCGCTTTCTGCTCATCAGAATGGACTTTTTTCATAGCCAATGCATTAATACAATACCTCAAACCGCTTGGCATTGGTCCATCTAAAAAGACATGCCCTAAATGAGCATCGCAAGTATTACAAAGCGCTTCCATCCGAGACATTCCGTGACTTCTATCTTTATGATAAGCCACTGCATTTTCTTCAATCGGCTGTGTAAACGAAGGCCAACCCGTTCCGCTATCAAACTTTTCACCCGAATCAAAAAGCTCGGTATCACAGCAAGCACAAGCATATTTTCCTGGCTCAAAAAGACTACACATTGCCGAACTATTCGCTCGTTCCGTCCCTTTTAATCGAGTAATTCGAAATACTTCTGGCATTAAAATGCTCCGCCATTCGTCTTCCGTTTTTTCTACTCTTCTATCTGGTGTTGGATTTCCTTTATTAGCAAATTTGACAATATCTATCCATTTTAACATGATAAATCTCCTTTTTTTAAATTGTGATTAATGATCATTTCCTTCTTTTATCAATTGAGGAAATTTTTTCTGAAATTTTTTCAAACGCGGAACAGACACACCTCTAATATATCCATGATTAGGATGTAATTTCTCAAAATCTTGATGATACTCTTCCGCTATCCAAAATATTTGAAATTGCTTCACTTCAGCAGCAGCTTTTCTTCCTCCGAGTGTTGCATTGATTTCTTTTACTTTTTGATTAACAATTGTTTTCTCTTCTTCATTTTGATAAAAAATAATAGAGCGATATTGAGATCCGTTATCTGGTCCTTGTCCATTGACTTGTGTAATATTCTGAGAGCCAAAATAAACATCAACCAACGAAGCAAAATCCACTATTGTCGGATCGTAAAATACTTCAATCGCTTCTGCATGACCTGTTCTGCCTGTGTTCGAAGATTCATAAGTTGGGTTTTTAGTATGCCCTCCCGAATATCCCGAAACCACTTCTTCAACTCCTCGGACACTTTCATAAACCGCTTCTACACACCAAAAACAACCCGACGCAAAATAGGCTCTTTTTAATCCTTCTTTCATTGGAAGATATTTGACTGGCGTATTCGAAGTCACTCCCGAAGTATTGACAAATGTCTCTATATTTGCTTCTTTTTGGGGCGAATTATTGTTAGTGGTGGTCGTAGATTGACAACTACTAGCGAACAAGACAACAATAAATAAGATTGATAAACTAAAATTTACTTTCATGATAATTTCTGTTTAGTTGTTTTAATAAAAATACTTCAAGGTAACGGTACAAAAGATAGATTGTTGATTCTAAACCCTTTATCATCATTTCAAAGACATTTTTTTATTAAAGGAAAACAACCACATTCAAGCAGTTGCTTTCTGTTCCTATTTTTGTCTAAAACAACTATTCTAAGTATTTCAAAGACATTTTTTTATTAAAGGAAAACAACCACATTCAAGCAGTTGCTTTCTGTTCCTATTTTTGTCTAAAACAACTATTCTAAGTATTTCAAACACTCTTTTTTTACTACTGCAAAACTACTAGTAATTTGGAGTTAGATGTTAGGTAAAATCGCCTCAATATTTGCAAATACTTCCCTATACTTATTTTCCCTTTCTACTCAATTAATTAATTTCATCTTTACCTTTTTTAATTATTTTAATCTATTTAGAAAAAACCCCTTTAATATTGGTACAAAGATAAGTTTAATGTAGTTGACTTCATTTATTCAAAACACCTCCATATTTGTAAATAACTCCTTTATTATCAATAAAAAAACCCATCCAACCGAAATAAATTCAGCTTGATGGATTTTATATTATTTATTATTTGCTAATCATTTTTTACTTTCGAAATATCGAAGGCGCAACTTTTGTATGCTTTCTAAAGAAGTTGCTAAATGCTTGAATATCATTAAAATTTAGTGCTGTTGCAACTTCTTGAATGGTTTGATCTGTGTAATTTAATAATCGTTTTGCCTCTAATAATCGGCGCTCGTTAATGATTTGCAAAGGCGTTTTATCAATGTATTTTTTAAAAATATTAGATAATGTCTTTGGTGATTTATATAACATTTTGGCGTAATCGCTAACTTTTGTTAGTGTTTGATAATGTTGCTCAACTAAATAATTATACTCTCGAATTAAGCCAATATGCTTATTATCATAATGAATATCAAAGCGTTCTTTTTTATAAATGCGTGTGCAGAGAATTAAGAAACGTTTTAATAAACTCCTTAGCATATCCAATTTATAAGCATCAGTTTCATCAATTTCCATCAAGAAAATTTGCCATAATAATTGAAAATGTTCCGCTTTTTCTTTTGGAATAACGATTGTAGGAATTTCAGCAGCACCAAAGAACAACAAACCTTTACAACCAATATCCTTATCATGATCTCGAATGCAATGAAACGCCCGATTGAATTGAATAACGTTTAGTCGCTCGAATTGAATTTCCGTAATTCGATGATATTCCGTAACAAACAAAATACTATCCTTTTCTATATTAAAAGATTGATTATCAATAGTTAATGTCGCTTTCTCTCCCACATTCCATATAATACTCAACCCCGTTTCAAGGTCTTTATCAAACATATAATCCCGTTCTGGAACGATCGGAGCGATAAAAATTTGTTCATCTGTTTTTCCTGTATAATGCATCAATTTTTTATTTACTTATCCCTAAAATCAGCCGCTGTTCTAATTTGCATTGACCAATGAAACCGCACTGCCAAATAACGAATAACCATAATTACAAACATTGCGATTAACATATTAAAAATACTACTTTCAAAGAAATATTCTAAAATTAAAAAAACCAAACCACCAACTAAACAAGCACTTGCATAAATTTCTTTTCTAAAAATCAATGGAATTTCATTCGATAAAACATCTCTAATCACACCGCCAAATGTTGCGGAAACTGCGCCCATTAACAAAGCAATTTCAGGAGAAAGACCAACACCCAATGTTTTTTGTATTCCCAATATTGTAAATAAACCAATGCCGATTGTATCAAATAAAAACATACTTCGACGCAGTTTTAAAATCCTATTTTTGAAAAAATAAGACAATGGCAAAGCCAATAAAATGATATATAGATAGTTTAAATCGGTCATCCAGCCTACGGGCGTAGCACCAATCATCATATCCCGTAATGTACCGCCACCGACAGCAGTTACCAATCCCAAAATGAACGCGCCAACTAAATCAAATTTCTTTTCAATGCCTGCCAAAACGCCGCTTATCGCAAATACCAAAGTTCCAATCAAGTCAATTGCATCAATCCAAATCATCGTATCTTTTTCATGTAAAAGTATGCGTATTTTTGTTCTAAGGGAGCGTGCAAAAAATAATCTCCCCATCTTACGATGATTTCTACTTTTTACTGCGTTGCTTTTTGCTTACATAGCCCGCTATGCTGCGTAAAATGCGCCTTGTAAAAAAGTAAAATCATTATGTAATTTTGGGTAGATTATTTATTTCCTTGTCCCTAAAATGAAAAAAATAATTCAATAAAAGGTTTCAAAATATTCTCATAACTAATCAATTCATACCCAATCCAAATAAAGAAAATAAACTACTCAAAACTTTGCTTTTAAGCTCTTTTACTAGGATCTTTGTAAGGAAATCATTAATTGCTTTTTTTACAAAAAAATAGGTCTCGTAATGAAAGTCACGCTATTTTTAGTATTTTTTAAAGTACTTTGTTCTCTGATTTCATATTAATCATTTCAAAAAATAAGCCTATGGATCCATTATTAGCAGCAAGACTTCAAATGGCAATGTCAATGGGATTTCACATCATTTTTGCCTGTATTGGCATGACAATGCCTGTATTAATGGCATATTCTGAATGGAAATGGCTCAAAACAGGAGAGCAAGTTTATTTGGATTTGACTAAAGCTTGGTCTAAGGGTGTGGCGATTTTCTTCGCGGTCGGTGCGGTTTCTGGAACGGTTTTATCTTTCGAATTAGGTTTGCTTTGGCCCGAATTTATGGAACATGCAGGTGCGATCATAGGCATGCCTTTTTCTTGGGAAGGTACAGCGTTTTTTATAGAAGCGATTGCATTAGGCTTATTTTTGTATGGTTGGAAACGGATGAATAAATGGGCGCATTGGGTTTCAGGTGTTGTAGTCGGAATTTCGGGCGTGATGTCTGGAATTTTGGTCGTTGCCGCTAATGGCTGGATGAATAGCCCTACTGGTTTTGATTATGTGAATGGCGAATATATTAATATAGATCCTGTTGCAGCTATGCTAAATGCGGCTTGGTTTTCGGAAGCATTACACATGACTTTAGCGGCATTCGTGAGTACTTCATTTGCTGTTGCTGGCGTTCATGCCATTTTATTATTAAAAGATAGAACCAATGTTTTTCATCAAAAAGCAACACAATTAGCACTCATTTTTGGATCGGTTGCGGCATTGCTTATTCCGATTTCGGGCGATATTGCTGCAAAAGATGTTGCTAAACGCCAACCTGCCAAACTCGCAGCAATGGAAGCATTGTATCACACCGAACAACCTGCTTCGCTCATTATTGGTGGTATTCCGAATGATGAAACGGAAACGGTAGATTATGCCATTCACATTCCTTATGCCCTCAGTTTCTTGGCACATGGCGATTTCAATGCAGAAGTAACAGGCTTGGATAAAATACCTAAAGATGAACGACCGCCCGTTTTAGTCACTCATTTTGCGTTTCAGATTATGATTGGATGTGGCAGTATTTTAGCTTTTGTTGGCTTGCTTTACCTGTTTTTTAGTTGGCGAAAACAGGAAATGCTTACTCGAACTTGGTGGTTGCGTTTATTGGCATTTTGTACGCCATTAGGCTTTTTGGCGGTCGAAGCAGGCTGGACAGTCACCGAAGTCGGCAGGCAACCTTGGATTATTTATGGCTATATGAAAACCGAAGACGCTGTTTCGACAATGCCTGGGCTAGAATATTCTTTTTATCTGATTACGGGCATTTATATTATGTTGACAATCGTAGTTGCTTGGCTCATGCAACGGCAAATCAAAACGGTTCATTTGATGTATTCTACTGCCAATAAAACAGGAAAAATTGGTAATAAAAATGCTATCAAAGCGGCATTAGGTCAAGAAAACAATTAAAATATAACTCAACTATGGTAGAATTTGTAATGTTAACATTAGGGATTGCCTTATTTTTATATACGGTTTTAGGCGGTGCAGATTTTGGTGCAGGTATTGTAGAAATGCTAGTTGGTAAGCGTAGTATTTCTACAATATCGAAAGCGATTGCTCCTGTTTGGGAGGCTAATCACGTTTGGCTTATTTTAGTAATTGTTGTTATTTTTAATGGTTTTCCTAAGGTGTATTCAACACTTTCTTTAGTGCTTCATTTGCCTTTAATGGCTGTTTTAGTCGGAATTATTTTGCGTGGCACGACTTTTACGTTTAGGCATTATGATGTTTTGGAAGATGGAACACATAAATATTATACCGCTATTTTTAGGATTTCAAGTATTATTACGCCTATCTTTTTAGGTATTATTTTAGGTGCTATGATTTTGGGGAATATCACTTTAGACCAAAGTCAAGGTTTTTATGGGATGTTTGTAGCGCCTTGGTTCAATTGGTTTTGTTTAGCTATGGGCGTGTTTTCGTTGGGATTATTTACGTTGATTTCAGCGGTATTTTTGATTGGTGAGGTAGAGACAGAAGAAGGTCGCGAGATAATGAGCCGTTTATCTAAGCGGTTATTAATTGTTAATTTAATACTCGGAATACTCGTTATGTTGAGTGCTGAGAATGAAGGATTTCCACTTATTCAATCCTTTTTAGCAGCACCTTTTAGCTTAACAATGGTCATTTTAGCTAGTATTCTAATTCCTGTTTTAATTCGATTTATTAATCAAAATGCTATTTTAAAAATGCGTGTAACTATGGGCGCAATAATCGCAATGATTATGGTTGGCTGGGCAATTGTTCAGTATCCTACGTTTATTCAATTTTCGGATGGAACAAGTTTAACGATTGAAAATACACAAGCTCCTCCAGCGACTTTCAGACAATTAGTGATTGCTTTGGCAGTTGGTGTGTCTTTGATTATTCCTGCTACAATTTATTTGTTTAGGGTTTTTAAATGGGGTAATGATGATTAATTTTAGGACTCAATTAAAACAAAAAATAGGTTCTTTATGATTTTATGTGATGATTAATAATATCTTTTTTATTCTAAGCTTTTAACCTCCCCTAACCCCTCCAAAGGAGGGGAATCTAGCCAGTTGCTCCCCTCCTTTGGAGGGGCTGGGGGAGGTTAAAAACTTAGAGAATTAATCTTTTTAAAATCGACCACATAAAATCATAAAGAACCAAAAAATAATGTACAGCTATCAAAACTTAGAGCCTTTATCTTTTAAAATTGAATTAGAAAATACAGAAAATGCGATCAAAAGACTTCTAAAAGTCATTTTTAAAGCCAAATGCATAACATTGTATTTGGCTTTTCTATTTTTGCTGTAATGAAGCGATTTATCTACATTATTGGCTTATTATTTTTTTGCCTAAATGGTTTTTCTCAAGACCTTTTATTCAATACTCGGCACTTGAGTGTAGAAGAAGGAATGCTAGGCCGTCGAGCGATTGCAGTTGTACAAGATCACGAAGAATTTATATGGATTGGGACAAATGAAGGTTTAAATCGTTATGATGGGTATCGTTTTGAACACTTTACAAAATCAAGTCATGGACTCAATTCTAATAATATTCATACTATTGGAATTGATGATATTGGTGATATTTGGATTACTTATGTATCTGACAGGTTTATTTTACCCGAAACTCAGATTTTCCGCCCTTCAACAGGTAAAATATTCTCAATAAAAGAAAAATTAGGTAATAATTATAAACAAGAATATCAAAAATTATTATTGATAAAAAGTATTAATCCTCAGCAAATAATACTTACTTTACCTTCAGATAGTGAGCGTTTATTTATTTATAAAGATCGTATGTTAATGTTATTGCATACTCAAAATAATAGATTGATTTATTCCCCAAATAAAACTGAAATACTTTTATTACACAAAGATTTCAAAACGATAACGAAGTATAGTATTGAGGGAAAAATATTGGATAGTATTCAGCTAAATACATCTTTAATATTAAATAATATTCATTTTACTCAAAATGGAAATTTATTATTTTTTGGTGGTTTAATTCCTTACAGTAGCATTTTTTACAAAAAAAAATCTACTGAAAAAATTGAACCGATTTTTAAATCTAAAACTCAACATAAATATACATTTTTGCAACTTGGATTTTGGTCTGATAATAAGGTATATTTCGAATATCAAGATGAAATAGTTGGTTTTGACATATCTAAAGTGACAAAGAAACAACCTCAAAAACTGTTTTTTGATAAGCAAAATAACTTATGGATAGCGACTAATAATGGAATTATTATTCTATCTACAAAGCCAAAACGATTTCGACAATATCTCAAAGATATTAATAATAATCTTTATGATGGAAGAGGTATCTGGGCAAATGATAAAGCTGTTTTTTCTTTCAGCCGTTCAGGTAGTTTTCGTTACCATTTTGAAGATAATACGAAAAAAGAATTATTAGCCTCATTGAAAAAAAATGCGAATCCAAATACTGTTTTACTGGCAAATGATAGTTCGTTTTGGGTAGGAACGAGAAACAGTAAGTTGATAAATATGTCTTTAGAGACTGGAAATATTTTGAAAAGTATCAAAGGAACAACTACTGCAATTTGGTCGCTTTTTGAAGATAAAAATGGTCGAATATGGATTGGACAAAATAGCAAAGGACTTTATTATTTTGATTCTGATACAATAACTGAAAGTCAACTATATAAACAAATTAATGGCTTTGATAAAATTGAACAAGGGAAAATAATCCAAATCATATCCGATAAGAAGGATAATGATTATTTGTGGTTAGCTTCGCAATCTGGTTGGTATCATTTGCATCTAACCAAAGGTGTACAACATAGGTTTTGTGGTGAATGTATAGCTAATTTTAAAATTCCAGCTAATGAAATTCATTACACACACCAAGATAATGATGGCGTTTTTTGGTTAGCAACAGCTTCTTCAGGATTACTTAAACTAACCCTTACTGCAGATTACAAAATAAAAAATGTTGAACAATTTACCATTACAGAGGGCTTATCTTCCAATACGCTTTATGCAATATTTGAAGATGATAATGGTTCACTTTGGATGAGTAGCAACAACGGTATTAATCGTTTTAATAAGAAAACTTATGAAATCCAAGTTTTTTTAGAGGAGGATGGATTGCCGCATTATGAGTTCAATCGGTTATCAAGTTTCCAGCGAAAAGATGGAATGATTTTTTTTGGAACATTAAACGGAATTGTCAGTTTTCATCCAAAAAACTTGAGTAATAAAAAGGATTATAATGTGCCATTAAAAATTTCAAAATGCGAAAAATACTCTGATGATATAGATAGAATGGTCAATGTGACAACGGAAGTTTTGAGTAATAATAAAATCGTTATTCAACCAAATGAGCGCTTAATGACTTTGTCTGTTTCTATTCAAAACTACGCTCACGCACTCAAAACAAAATATATTTATCGTATCAATGGTTTACAAAAAGAGTTTATTTCGGCTAACAAAAATGAAATTGTACTAAGCGGTTTGCCTTATGGTAATTATATCCTTGAAGTAAAAGCCAAATCGCCTGATGGAAGATTTTCAAAACATAAAGTTCTGATTCCATTGATAGTAAAATGTCCATTTTATTTCCAATTATGGTTTATATTATTGTCAATTATTGTGATGGCATTATTTATTTGGCAACTGTTTCAAGTACGAACACAAGTATTAAAAGCTCGAAAACGAGAATTGGAAGAAATTGTCAAAGACCGAACCGCACAACTACAACAACAAGCAACACAACTACAAAAAGACAAAGACATTATCGAAATACAAGCCCAAAAATTGCGTTCATTAGATAAAATGAAATCTCGATTTTTTGCTAATATTTCGCATGAATTAAGAACACCTTTAACCTTGATACTCAATCCAATTCGTAGTATTTTGAAACGTCAAAAAACGGATAATCGAGATTTTACATCGGCTAAAATTATCGAACAAAATGCTGAAAAACTGCTCAAACGCATCAACGAAATCTTGGACTTGACAAAGTTGGAAGCACAAGAAATGCAGCTAAAGCCACAACCAACAGCATTCTATCCGTTTATCAAGCGATTAGTTGCTTCTTTTGAAGGTTTCGCCACAGAAAAAGAACAAAACTTAACCTTTGATTATCAATTAAATAAAGATTTATCTATCTCTTTAGATCGAGATAAATACGAACATATTTTTAATAATTACTTATCAAACGCGATCAAATTCACACCAAAAGGCGGCAAAATTCACATTCAATTATCTGAACAACAAAAAAAATTTAACAATGGAAAACATCAAAATCAAATCATTTTATCAATCTATGACAATGGACAAGGTATTGCAGGAGAGGATTTATCCAAAGTATTTGACCGTTTTTATCAATCTAAAAATGGAGCAAATAGCACAAACAGTTCTGGTATCGGGTTAGCGTTAACAAGAGAAATCGCTCAACTAATGAAGGGAAATGTTTATGCAGAAAGCGAATTGGAAAAAGGCAGTAGATTTTATTTTGAAATGCCATTTTTAGAAGAATTAGGAATTATACATGAGGAGTTAGAAATTGGAAAAACTATAAAAAATCCTATACCATTTGAACATCTGAACACTGAAACAATTGAAAATGTCAATAAATCTACGATTCTATTAGTCGAGGACAATACACAATTACGGAATTATATTCAACTCATTTTACAAGAAAAATATAATATCATTACTGCTGAAAATGGTAAAAGGGCCTTAGAATTACTTCAATCACAGCCAAGCGAAGCATCCATGATACGTTTACCATCTACCGTGATCTCAGACATCATGATGCCCGTCATGGATGGTTTTGAACTATTAGAAAAATTAAAAACATCTGACGAATATCGACACATTCCTGTTGTGATGTTAACTGCACGTTCAAATGCAAAAGATAAACTCAAAGCGTTACGCATCGGTGTAGATGATTATATTTTAAAACCATTTGACGAAGAAGAATTAATAACTCGCATTGATAATTTGATTAGAAATGGAAGAGAAAGAGGCGTGAATATAGCGAATGTAAAAGAAAAAATTGCTGTCACTAATATTGAAATTGCTATTTCTTCTGCTGATATGACATGGCTCAAAAAGGCAGAAAAACAATTACAACAAGAGGTAAATAATTCAAAATTCAATATAGATAGTCTTGCCGAAATGATGCAACTTAGTCGCAGTCATTTGCATCGTAAAATTAAAACAATTACGGGTTTGACCCCCAATAAATACTTTAGAGAAATCAAATTACAAACAGCTCGTGAGATACTAGAGAAAGGCGAAGTTCAAACAGTCAATGAAGTCTGTTATGCTGTTGGTTTTGATACACCTAAGTATTTCTCAAAAGTCTATGAACAGCGATTTGGTAAGCGACCGATAAGTTATTTGCGATAAGTATATAAACTATATTCGTTTCAAAAATCAACACGACTTCTCATAAAACAAACCTATCATAGCAGAAACAACCCCTAAATAATAGCTTTCTGCCCTTTTTTGAGAGATTTCTTCCCTTTGTCTTTAGATACATTTGCAATATCAGTTATTCAAAAATAAGATCTAATGTATCCAGCCATTACACCAAATATTTATGCAACCAATACTTTTCATTTGGTTAAAAACCGAATGGGAATCGGTCATTTTCGGATTTTATTAGGAGTTGGAATTTGTACAGTTTTAACCTTCTCTGCATATGTGATTTTTTATACCATTTTTGATTTAAAAAAGATAGACTTAACTATTGCAACAAGCGTAATAAGTTTGATCTTGCTAAATTGTACCCTTTTTTTATCAAATAAATCAACTAAAAAAAATCGGACTTTGATAATAGGTCATAATGATTTTCGAATATTAGAAAATTTAAAAACCGTTCAAGTTATCCCTTTTGAAAAAGTAACCATTACAAAGTTAGGACAGGAAATAAATGGAACATGTCGTCCTTTTTTTATAAAAATAAATATGGTAGATTTTTCTGATATGATCATCCGAGAGCCGAAACAACTCGTGTTTTGGGAAGTTTTTAAAAATAAAATCAGCACTTCAATTAATCATAAAACTTATTTCACAAAAACAAAGGAAGAGTGGATGCGCCTAGAGCAAGCGTTAGTTTCTTTTTTATAAAAAAACATCAAAAGTATCAAACATGAAAAGTAAGTATTTAAAAATTTTATTCCTATTCTTTTTTATTAGTTCTTCTTTTTTTTTTATGGAAATAAATGCTCAAGTCGGCATCAATAATGATAGCTCAAGTCCTGATGCTTCTGCTATTCTCGACATCAAGAGCACAGATAAAGGAATACTAATTCCAAGAATGACAACGGTAGAACGACAGTTGATTACGGTATCAACTGGTTTGTTAATTTACGACACGGACTTAAAATCCCTCGTTTTCTACGATGGTATAAACTGGTTGAGCATAAGAAGTGGCATTTTTGATGTAGATAATAACACCTATATTTCAGTAGAGCCAACACCTGATGCAGACCAAATCGATTTCAATATAGACGGTAATTTAGAGCTATATATGGAACGAGAATCCAATGAAGCAAGGTTAATTTTTCAAAGAGAAAATATATACATCGGAAAAAACACAGGCGACAACACCTTAATCGATAATCAAAATATCTTGATTGGTTCAGAAACGGGTCAAAATGGTCAAGAAATTAGAGAAACCATAATAATAGGAGACGAAACCGCAAAAAATATAAATTCAATAAGTGAACGTGATATTATTATTGGAAAATATGCAGGAGGAGGCGATGCTTCTACTACCGTATCGGGTATTTCTAACTCCAATATATTGATAGGATATGAAGCAGGTTACAACTCGACAAAAGGTAATTATAATATTGTCATGGGCAATAAAGCAGGCGGGAATAGTTTATCTTCAACACCGACAGATTACAGTTATTCTGTACTACTAGGCTATAAAGCAGGTTCTTCCAAAATGGATGGTGTGGGTAGTATTGCTTTAGGTTTACAGGCTTTATCTTGGGGTGATGATAATTATTATGACGTAGCAATCGGTACATCTAGTGGTCAACAGATAGAAGGTTCAGCTACTTATAATGTGACTATTGGTAGCTTCGCAGGCTACAATATTACAAGTGGACAGAATAATGTAGCCATAGGGCATAGAGCATTAAGTAGTTTAAAAGAACAACATCATAATGTAGCTTTAGGTTATTATAGTGGATACGGTTATACTGGAAATAACAGTATTTTCATAGGAGACAAAGCCAGTCCTTCGCAATCTTCTTCACTCAAAACAACAGATGATTTATTATTTATCAATAATGAATACAGTGATAATCCTTTAATTTTTGGAAACTTTGCCACGAATTATCTTCAAATCGGTGGTTCATTGAATATCAATAATGCTTTTACTTTCCCAACTACTGACGGTACAAATGGGCAAGTCCTCCGAACGGCTTCTAATGGTAATATGTATTGGGATGGTGGTATTATTACTATTTCAAAATCAGGTCATACATTGACGACTTCACGAGGCGATGTTTTTGATATTAGTGCGTATGAACAAAGTCTTAGTATAACTACTAATAATTTGGCAATTTCAGACGGAAATCAAGTCAGTTTAGCCAATTATAATCAGACGCTTTCCGTTTCAGGCAATAGTTTAACCTTGTTGGGCGATAATGCTATTTCAAATGTCGTTGCTGATGACTTAGGTAATCATATCGCTACTTCAAATATCAAACTGTCTGGTAATTCCTTAACAGGTGCAAGTTCTTCAATTTCCGATGAAATCAAAGTAAATAATGATGGAAAAGTAAGAATTAGAACGACGACGACTAATGGTATTTTAAATGTAGGTGGTGGTTTAAATGATTATTTATCTGGCGGTTTTGGAAAATTGACAAAGACAGGTGGCGGCACAGCAAATGGAGAGACTAAATCCATCAGTATAAGTGCTAATCAAGGCATAGTCGCAGATAGAATATATGCTTTTTCTGACCAACGCATTAAACACATCGAAGGCATTTCTAATACTAAAAATGATTTAGAACTCCTTCAACAAATCGAAATCACAGACTACACTTATATTGATACTATTTTAAATGGACATGTTCTTAATAAAAAAGTTATCGCTCAACAGGTCGATAAGATTTATCCACAAGCCGTTTCTAAAAATCATATTCAAGTCATTCCAGATATTATGAAAATGGCTAGTATAGATAAAGATGGTTGGATTAGTTTTAATGGACAATTGAGAATGGACAATGGACAATTAAAAAAGGATGAAACTGTAAAGTTGATTTTTGAAACAAGTGAGGAGTTAGTGAAAGTCTTGGAAGTCAAAGAAAATACATTTAGAATACAACTCGGAACGGACAACTCGCAAATCGGAACTGTTTTCATCTACGGCAGACAAGTCAATGATTTCCACATCGTAGATTATGACGCAGTAAGCATGTTGAATATTTCAGCTATTCAGCAATTGGTCAAAGAAAATCAGATGCTACAAAGTGGCAACGACGATTTAAAAAAACGCATCAAAACCGTTCAACAACAATTGAATAAAATCCAACAATTAGAACAATTATTATCTGAATTGAAATAATTATACCTCATCATTTTAAAAAAATAACAATGAAATATATAGTCAAAATAA
Source organism: uncultured Saprospiraceae bacterium (assembly GCA_937125475.1). Lineage (GTDB taxonomy): Bacteria > Bacteroidota > Bacteroidia > Chitinophagales > Saprospiraceae > CAKZLL01. The sequence goes on from CAKZLL010000528.1 coordinate 22,566, forward strand.
TCATCGCTTCATACGTTATACTTACTACCTCATACTTATCATTTGGACAAGTCGGCATCAACACCGATGGTTCAAACCCAGACGCATCGGCAATGCTTGACGTAAAAAGCACTACAAAAGGCATTCTAATTCCTAGAATGACGACCACACAACGCACTAATATCAGCCCTGCTGCTACGGGTTTGATGGTTTACGATACAGAATTGAAGTCATTAATGATGTACGACGGTACAAACTGGATAACTATCCGCACGGTATTAGCCGATGCAGATAACGACACTCGAATTGATGTAGAAAAAACAACAGACGAAGACGTTATTCGATTTGATTTAGACGGAAGTACACGCTTCAAATTAGAACGAACGAGCAGCAGCCAAACTCGATTAACTTTTGAAGAAAACGACAACGTTCTAATAGGAAAAAATACAGGAAGTGGCATTCCAACCACATCGGATGCAAATGTATTCATCGGCACAAATACAGGTCAAAATACAACTACAAGTGCACCAAAAACCGATAATGTGGGTATCGGATATAATGTCGCCAATAATGGCACACATCGCAAAGGCGTTTATATTGGTTATGAAGTTGCTAAAAATAATGCAACATCATATACAGCAGAAGCTAATGTCATCATAGGCGACCAAGCAGGATATAGTTTGACAGGTGGAGATTATAATATCATCATGGGAGCCGAAGCAGGTTATAATATTGGAAATGGTGGTAGTAATCTAATCATGGGTTATAAGGCTGGTTATAATTTAACTGGACACAACAATGTAGTAATGGGCTATTATGCAGGCGAAGACATAACAGGTAATGATAATATCGCAATAGGTTACAATGCTGGTAAAAACACTACTTCTGGAGATTACAATACATTCATTGGGCGAAGTGCAGGCTACATTAATTCAACAGGAAGTTACAATATAGCGATTGGACGTAATGCAGGATATAAGTTAGGCACAGGTACACATAATGTCATTTTGGGTAGAGATGCAGGCTATAATCATACAGGAAATTACTCCGTATTCATTGGTTATCAAGCAGGTTATTATGAGATCAATGACAATCGCTTATATATCGAAAACTCCAATTCTACTACACCGCTTATTTATGGTGAATTTGATAATGATAAAGTTCAAATCAACGGTTCACTCAATATCAACGGTGTTTATACTTTGCCAACTACTAATGGTTCTAATGGTCAAGTACTTACTACAAATGGAGGCGGAACAATTTCTTGGAGTAACCTTACAGCACAAACCATCTCCAAAAGCGGCAATACCATTAGTATCAATAATGGCGGAGGTTCTGTAAATTTGAATGGTTATGACCAAACGCTTTCACTCAATGGAACTAATAATATTTTGACAATTAGTAATGGAAACACAGTGGATTTAAGTGATTATAAACAAACATTAACTTATTCTGGTAATACGCTTTCAATTTCTGATGGTAATTCTGTAACGCTACCAACACCAGATAATTTTGGTAATCACACGGCTACTCAAAACATCAGAACCAATGGCAAATGGATTTCAAACGACGGAGGCAACGAAGGTATTTATATTGATGGAAGTGGTCGAGTAGGGATTGGAACAAGCAGTATTTCTAGTAGCATTTTAGCTGTCAGTGGCTCAAACAGTATGAGTTTTGCAGGCTTAGGAAGTTATGGACGCTTGCGTACCAATGGTTGTAGTACAACTAATGATAATAATCGTGATATTTCGATTTGGGCGCAAGAAGGCATTGCAGCGGATAAGCATTTTGCGATTTCTGATAAGCGTATCAAAAACATTCAAGGCTTATCCAATAATGAAAATGACTTAGCGACTTTGATGCAAATCGAAATCACAGATTATACTTACATTGACACTATCGCAAAAGGAAATGTACCACAAAAGAAAGTCATCGCACAGCAAGTAGCCAAAGTATTTCCACAAGCTGTAAATAAAAATAATATAGAAGTCATTCCTAATATCATGAAAATGGCAACTATCAAAAATGGTTGGATTAGTTTTAATGGACAATTGATCATAGACAATGAACAATTAAAGGCAGGTGATATTATCAAGCTTATTTTTGAAACAGGTGAAGAATTGGTGGAAGTTTTAGAAGTAAAAGAAAATGCATTTCGAGTAAAACTCTCAACAGGCAATTCGCAACTCACAACCGTTTTCGTTTACGGTAAGCAAATCAATGATTTTCATATTGTAGATTACGACGGATTGAGTATGCTAAATGTTTCTGCAACACAAGCACTTGCTAAACGCAATGAAAAACTTAAAAATGAACAAGTTCAATTAAAAACTCAATTAAAAAACTTAGAAGTACAAGCAGCTAAAATCAATGACTTAGAAACAATGATTTTGGAAATGAAAGCAGCAAAGGAACAGTAATTATTAAGATTCATTGACAATTTTTGCCAGAATGAATATTTTTTTAATCCAGCGGTGGATTGCCCCGTTGTTTTTCAAAGAGTTAGAACAATGAAGCAAGCCCACATTGGAATAAAGGGCAAAAATTGTCAATGAACCATTATTAAATTAAAGGTCTAACCTTTATTCAAATCAATTGAACGTGAATTATAAAATCATAATAATCGTATTCTTAATGATTAATTGCCAATTATCGATTGACAATTATGCTCAAACCAATCTCACTATTGCTAATGGCAATTGGGTGAATGGAAGTAATAATATCGTTTTACAAAATACCTCATTCACAAACAATGGTACTTTTCATGCAGGTACTGGGACGGTTATCGTGACTGGTGATGCAACTACGGTACAATCCGAATTAGGCGGAACATCTCAATCTACCTTTTATAATCTAAAAATTAATAAAAGTACGAATGATGCTTTACTCCGTCAAAATGCCACAGTGAATAACTTGTTGTTATTGACTGATGGTAAACTAGAAATCGGTAACTATAATTTAATAATAGGAAACTCAGCAACTATTTCTGGTCAAAATCAAGACCGATATATTGTTACTAATGGAACAGGTTCGCTCGTTCGTCAAGTCGGCACAAGTTGGACTGTCTTTCCTATTGGAAATTCGACGTTCAATCCTGCTCGTTTAAAAAATGATGGAACAGTTGATAATTTCAGTATCCAAGTACAAGATAATTTTTTAGAAAATGGAACTACTGGAAATGCGATTACAACGAATGTCATTCCTAGAACTTGGCTCATCGAAGAAGAAATGGTTGGCAGTTCTGATGTATCAATGCGTTTGATTTGGCGACCTGTTCATGTAGGAAGTGGTTTTAATACGAATGCTTCACAAATTACACATTTTACCAACGGAAACTGGCAAGACCAAAATACTGGTGTTTCTATTGCTGATCATTCTTATAGTAGTGATCATCGTTATCGAGAAGCGACCAATATTACTTCTTTCTCACCTTTTGGTGTAAAATCTGGTGCATCATTACCTGTCGAGTTGTTGTATTTTTATGCTGAAAAAGAAGGCAAAAATGTGCGTTTAGATTGGCAAACAGCTACGGAGATTAATAATTCTCATTTTGATATAGAATGGTCGGCTGATGGCGTTTCTTTTGAAAAAATAGGCGAAATAATTGGAGGAGGAACAACAACAGAAGAACAGTTTTATAACTTTTTCCACTCCTCGCCTACTATTGGTAAAAATTATTACCGATTAAAGCAAATTGACTTTAATAAAAAATTTGAATACACTAACATCATCCAAGTCACTTTTGAAAAGGCAAAAAATTCCGCAATTAGTATTTATCCCAATCCTGCAAGTCATTATTTAAAAATAGAAAGTCAAGATTTAATTGGAGAAATGGTTCAGGTTTTTAATGTAAATGGACAATTGGTCAAAGAATTTCAACACCAGTCGCTAATTACAAATCTACCAATCAATAATTTACCTAGTGGTACTTATTTTTTAACAATAAAAAATGAGGTTAAAAAAATTGTGATTGTAAAGTAATAGAAATATTATTATTTTTTAGTTCATTAATAATGATTGCCTTTTTATCCAATAGACAAGCCGCTATTAGACAAAAAGGCAATTATTATTAATGAATATATTTTTTATGCAAGTGCTTGATAACGAATTGCTAAATCATTGACAATATCAACAAAATCAGCTGGAATATCTAAACTCTGTGATTTTTTAACAAAGGTATTCAAGCTTGTTACTTCTTGAATAATATCTTTTTGTAAACCTGCTTTTTCTTCAAAATTCAGACTCAAACCTGTTTCCAAATTATCTAATTTCCTAAACTCATCTAATGCACAATACAATAAGTAATGATTATATAAAACACTATGCAAACGTTTTTGAACTTCTTGATAAAAACTATGACGCTTTACTAAGATCTTCAATTGTGCATTATAGCGTTTCAATATATTATGAAAACTGCGTTGCATTTGCCTACTAACAGTCGAACTATTCAACGAATTAGAAAACAACATAGATTGCTCAAAAGTCTTTTTCTGTTGAAGAATATTACTTAATTGCTCCTGGATTTTTTTCAAATAATTAGCAGAATTATTCAAAATCAAGTGAACATGCTCTGAATCATATTCAATTTTGCCCATTCCATTACAACCATAACAAGCATGTCGATAAAATTGAACATCCAAAAAAGCATCTATTCCTGTCAATGTTTTTTTGCCATGACAAACTTGACAAATTACAATACCTTTTTTATATAAAGGCTTTTCTTTGCTCGCAGTATCTTTCAAAATCGTATGAACATTGTCATTAATTGACTGCTGACTTAGCCATTGTTGAATACTAACCAGACCTTGATTACGAACAGCAACAGGCAATTGGCTTAATTCATTATTTTCGAATTTCAACTCTTTTAAAGCCGAGATACGCCCTAATTCAAAAGGCAGTTTATCGATTTTATTATTACTAATATTTAACTGACTCAATTGGTTTAGTCGATGAATTTCACCAGATATTTCTGTAATTTGATTACAGGAAATATCTAATATTTTCAACGATCGTATTTTAAATACCTCTTCTGGTATTTCCTTCAATTGACAATTTGATAGATCTAAAGTAGTTGCTTTGCTTTTTTGAGCAGTAGCAATTCTTTCTTGAACTAATCGTTCTGCTAACCAATATCTAGTTGATCGAAAATCTAATTCTAAAACACTCTTAAATGGTTCTTCAAAAGCATTTAAATTCCAATGAACCTCTCCTAGATTAGCTAAAAAAGTAAATTCATGAGGAATATTCCGCAATTGATTGTAATTGACATTCAAATATTCTAACGCCATCATGCGACCTATTGAACTAGGTAAGCTTTTGAGATTATTATCCGAAACATCTAAAACGCGCAATTTCTTTAATTCACTAATTTCTTGAGGAATTTCTTTAATCGCATTTCCACCTACATATAACTCCTCTAAATCAGCTAGTTGTGTAATTTTTTGAGGAAGATGAGTGATCTTATTTTGTTGACTTACATCATCATTTGTCTTATAAAGTTGAC
>CAKZLL010000529.1 GCA_937125475.1 uncultured Saprospiraceae bacterium
ATGCTTGTTTCTGTCAATTGCAATGATAACGCAGTTGGTTCTGTAATCGTAGAATCTATAATAGTTGTACAATTATTCGCATCTGTTATTGTCAAAATATAATTTCCTCCGCTTAGATTCGTAATATTATTAGTCGTATCTCCATTATTCCAAAGTAACGTGTAAGCTCCTGTTCCTCCAGTTGTTGAAGTGGTAATTTGTCCATCATTATCACCAAAACAAGCTAAATTCTGAACATTTGTGATGGTTGATATTAAAGCTGTCGGTTCATTAATCGTCACGGAAACATTATCAGTACAACCATTCGCATCCGTTACAATTGCCGTATAAATACCTGCTCCTAAATTGTTTATCATTGGTGTATTTCCATTATTACTCCATTGATAATTATAATTACTTGTTCCGCCCGTAGTCGTAATTATTGCATTTCCAGTCTGATCTCCATTACAACTCAAATGCGTTACATTTCCAATTGTTGCATCTAAAGGCAATGCAGGTTGAGTAATTATCACAGAATCCGTTCCTGTACAACCTGCTGCATCCGTCACAATAAGATGATAAGTTCCAATTCCTAAATTAGATATACTATCTGTTATTGCATTATTGCTCCATGCGTAAGTATAATTCGGCACACCGCCGCTCACATTGACCACTGCTTGACCGCTCGAATTACCATAACAATCAACATTGACAGCACTAATAACAGGCATTACAGGCATTGCTTGCATGACTTCAACCGTATCTATAAATACTTGATTAAGTGTATCAGTGACCGAAACTATATAAGTTCCGACTGACAAATTAGCAATCATTGCCGTTGTATCTCCTGTACTCCAAAGATATTGATAAGGTTCAATTCCACCCGAAACCGCAACACTTGCTGTTCCTGTCGAACCTCCATGACAAGTAATATCCGTGTGTGTGGCTTCGCCTTCTAATTTCAAATCACAAACAGCGATAAAGTCAATTCTTGGCCCCCAACTTTGTCTGTGTCTTAATTTAATTGTGTGCGTGCCTCCTGTGAGATATTTTGTAAAATCAATGAATTGATAATCTGTCCAACCAGTCGTTTGAGGGAAATTAAAATCTAAATCATGAATAATTCCATCTATCTCAACTGTTGCTTTTCTATCGAAATTTTTACTTGCATATCTAAATCCAATCGCGTAATACCCCGTTTGTGCCGCATCAAAATGATAAGTTCCTTCTCCTAATGAATCCGTGGAAAATTGAATATAACCACGCCCCGTTGTCGCAGTAGGATACCAAATATGATAGGCTAAATTTTGATACGCCCCATTTTCGGTTTGAATGACTGTATCTAAACAAACTCCTGCAGGAAAGACATTTGTTCCAGTTTTCAATTTACAATTCAAAGTATCTGTGATCGTAACTTTATAATAACCGACTGCCAAACCTGTTCGGTCTTCCGTCGGAATACTCCCAGCCCAATTGTAAGTATAAAAACCATTTCCACCAATCGCCGTTAAATCAATCGCTCCATCACTGCCAGAAGAAGGCGTATTATCAAAAAACGCTTCCATTGTATCTGGCTCAATTACTGTGACATCGGTGATTTTGATACAACTATTCGCATCTGTAACGGTTAGTGTATAAATGCCCGCAGGCACATTATAAGTCGATTTCCAAGTTTGTCCATTACTCCAATTATAACTATAATTTGGTGTTCCGCCTGTTACTTGAACTGTTGCCCGACCATTAGAATTTCCATTACATTTGGCATCAATCATTGTGAAAACAGGCGCGATTTCAGTTGGTTGCCCGACTGTAAATGTATCAATTGTGACTTGCCCGACTTCATCCGTTACCGAAACATAATAATCGCCCATAAGCAAACTATCAATCATTGCAGTTGTATCTCCTGTACTCCAAAGATAAGTATAATTGCGCGTTCCACCTGTTGGTAAAACGGTGATTTCACCTTCATTTTTACCATAGCAAATATTATCTATAATATTGGCATCCAATGAGATAGGTACAACGACTTGATTACAAACTGAAATAAAATCAATCCAAGGTCCCCAATTGTGATCCGCATGTGCAATGATTAATTGATGCTGACCAGTTGTGAAATATTGAACAAATTCGATTTTTTGCCAATTCGCCCAATCATAAGTTCTAGGAAATTCAAATGCATCAAATTCGGTATTTCCATCAACGATAATCTCCGCAGTTCTTGTTGCCCATTTATCGGTATATCTAAATCCAATAGTATAAAAACCATCAGCAGGAACATCTATATAATAAGTCGCAGTTTCGGTCGTATCATCTTTTAAATAAATAAAACCATCACCTAATGCCCAACGCTCATTCCAAGTATCTTTCCCCATCAAGTGCAAAATACCGTCTTCGGCTTGCAAAATTGTATCGACACACATATCAGCAGGATAAACATCCACGCCTATTTCTGTAACACAATTATTAGAATCCGTTACAGCTACATTATAAGTATAAGGTATTAAATTTGTGATTGTTGGTGTTGAATCTCCGCTTTCCCAATTATAAGAATAAGGTTGAATACCGCCAGCAATCGTTAATGTTGCACTGCCATTAGAATCAGCAGAAGCCACAATTGAGTAATCAATCGTTAATGTATCTGGTTGAATAATATTGAAAGCTGCCGTGTCTTTACAAGTTCTAAAATCCGTGACAATGACCTCATAATTTCCTGGTGCTAAATCTACTAAATCAGCAATTGAATCGCCTGTATTCCAATCATAAATCAAATCGCCAAATGATCCTGCAATGCTTAAAGTAATTTTTCCATCATCAAAATTATAACAGGTCACATCTTCTTCAATTCCTGTAATTTTGACCTTAACGGGTGTTCCTGCACAACCACAATCATATTTAAATATATCTAAAACGGTACAAGGATCGCCATCATCACACGGCATTCCGACCATTCTATTATCACAAGTATCACAAAAATCAGGAATATTATCGCTATCCATATCCAAATTATCATCGCCGCCAGCACAAATATCAAATGCATCACAAACCCCATCATTATCCGAATCTGTTCCTGTTGCTGTGCCAGCGCAATTACAATTCGCGTCATAAATATCGTTAGAAGTACAAGGATTGCCATCATCGCAACTTGTACCAACTAACATATTATTGCATTCATCACAATCATCGGGCGTTCCATCGTTGTCTGTATCAATATTATCATCGCCATTCGGGCAAATATCGGCTTGATCACAAACACCATCGTTATCCGAGTCCAAAAGAACACCCACACAATTACAATTCACATCTACAATATCCAAAATCGTACAACTATCTCCATCGTCACACCATTGCCCAGTAGTCGCGCAACCTACACAATGAGACAATGTAATTCTATCAATATTCGGTTCTTGATTTGGATTACTCGTAAATAAAATACTATGAGTTCCTAGTGTGAAATAATGCGATAACTGAACAGTATCCCATTTTTCCCATGTCGTGTCAGTAGATGGAAATAACAGATTTGAATTAACAATGTTTCCGTCAATTGTCACTTGTAAATGTCTATCATAAGTATTTCCGTTAGAATATCGAATAGCAATATTATGAATGCCAGTGTCAATCGCTTGCACCGTAAATTCGAGTGTATCGCCTTGCCAACCTTGCGCATCTACAAAACCAGTTCCGAAATATTGCATATGATTCGTGGCTACTGCACCACCGATATAATAAGCGTCTTCCGCTTCGTATTGCACATCAAAACAAGGATCAACGCCATCTGCAACACCATCACTATCCATGTCGAGTATTTGACCAACACAATTACAATTTTCATCATAAATGTCATTAGTCGTAAAACCATTATTATCGTCACAAACACCTCCAATTGAAGGACAATCACAAGCTAATGCACCAACAACTCCAAGGCTATCCAAAACATTAATAGGAATAGTACTCGTTCCATTATCTGGTATATTTCGGTTTAAATGCGTGTGATTAGCCACAAAATTAATATCTGGATTTCCGCCTTGTTGCTCAATTGTAAAACAAAGCGTTCCGATTATTTTAGTTGCGGTATCCACTGAAATACAAGCACTTGCAGCATTCAGCAATTTCATAGTTAAACTAAATTCGCCTTTCTCAACATCTAAATCAAATTGCTGAGGCGACCAAGCACCGACACAAGCCGACGCGCTATCAAATTCAACAGCAGTATAGCTATTAAAAGTCAATGCGTCCGAATTATATTTTAACAATAAGGAAGATGTGCCTAATGAAAACGTGCCGTTTGTCGCTTTGAGTTCTATATCTACACAGTAACTATACGTCCCACATTGCAGATTAGAAGACAAATTAAGCTCCGCCTGTGCAGTCGCTTTTTGTGCGAAAGCACCAATAAAAAGGATAAGTATAATGTATATTTTATTCATTTCGATTGTTCTGATTGTCGTGATTGTATGATTGTGCTACTCCTTCGTCGTAATTGTATCGCTGCGCTGATTGTATGATTACTGTGATTGTATCATTTATTTAATACTATTCACAACACCCCTTTCAATCAGCACAGCGACACAATCGTACAATCATTTTTACTCTTTTAATACGCCTAACTTACTTCTATTTTTGAACCACAAATCATAATCCTGACTATTAGTATTACTATCGCCATTGATATCAGCTTTCGCATAACCAACGTTTGCTCCTGTATTGAGTTTGTAATAATTATAGTCCTGATTATTAATAATATGATCGCCATTCACATCGCCAGCATACAAAGCAAACACATTATCTATCGCTTTAAGTTGATCTTCTCCATAAGCTTTCCAAGCCGCTTGTGTGAAGTCGTAGAGATAAGCCGTGTTATCCAATGCGACTGGAATACTACTCATCACACCTAAATGATTTCTATGAAAAATTGCCAAATGGTAAGTGCCTGTTGGAACATTATTAAAGGCAATACCTGACGTACCATCGGTTTGCATAATAAAGCCATCTTTGCGCAAAAGCGCGGCTTGACTAGCAATGACTTGCGTCAAATCATCAGCAGAACGCAACTCTAAATAGAGCCAATCTACGGTATCTGCTGGCAAAGTCGTGATATTTTCCGTTCCTGCGTAATTAAAAGGCGCATAATTATATGGCTGACTTGCTGGAAAACCTGTTGAGCTACCCAAAGCCGTTGACATTTCGCCAGTTGTCGTATTCAAAAATCCTTCTAAAAAGACTTTAACCTGCATACAAGCGCAAGCCGTTTGTACAATCGGTGTGAAATAACAACTACTCGGTACGATATTCGTTGAGCTAATAATTGGTACTTTTTGAGCCGTATAAGTTCCATTATTATTTTTATGAAAAGTAGCATCTACGCTCGAATCATTTGCGCCAAGCCAATCTTGCAAAATCGTAGCATAAACTTGTCGATAATCGTATTGAGTTTGGCTAGGATTTGGTGCGCCTTGATTATCTTGTACCTGCAAATCGATATTACTTCCTGTCACTCCACCTTGCACACCTTTACCAACAACAAAGATCGAATTCAATGTTCCGTGATCTATTCCGTAACTTCCATTTTGAATAATCTTTCGACCAAACTCAGAAAAAACAACGGTCATCACATTATCTTCTAAGCCCAAACCTTGCAAATCATCTTGAAAAGCTTTGACCGAATCACCTACATCTTGTAATAAATTTGCGTGTCCGCCAATAGCCGTATTATTTTGATCGACTTGATCAACATGCGTATCAAATCCGCCACGAGTTGCCATAAAAATTTTGGTGCGAGAACCGCCGCTCATCATTTTGGCAATGGTTTTCAATTGACGACCTAAATTAGTTGATGGATAATTCGCAGTACTTGTATTTGTACCTGTTCCAAAGGTCGTCTGAACTCGTTGCGAATAAACATTTAAACTCGTCGCAACACCTTCCATAAACGCTAACATTTCGCCTTGCTCCGTGTTCGGAATATTCATAATCGGATCTCCTGCAATTGAAGAAATCACCGAATAAAACCCAAGCGAATCTTTTCCTGACATCACGATTTCATGGCTATGTTGAGCGTGCGTATGAAATCCTGTATTATTCATTCCACCAAAAAGCATTCCCAGCGGATCGGGTTCACCAGTAAAAGGCAAACCATTATAAGATGGATAACGATCATCTAAAAAACGACCTAACCAACCATCTCTATATTTTTGACCACCTCCGCTACTGGTCAGCCAATTATCTAATGCTTTAAAGTGTGATTTATTCGGCTGTGCATGACCAACACCTTGCACAATATTCATCAAACCACTATCATACAAACTCTTAAACCCCGTCAAACTCGGATGCAAACCGATTTGTTGATTAGCAGGTAAAGTTGTATCTAAATTGATCAATTGATTTTGAGCAAGATAAGTATCAGCTCGAAAATTGGCATAATCCGTAAATTGATTGAGCGGAACAGTCGTATTAAAAATATCATTTCCACCACTCAAATAAATCACAACAACCGAACGATCTGTCGGGCTACAAGGATTAAACCACATCGGGCTAGTAGCTGCCAAAGACTGAATAGGCAAACCTGAACTTAGTATCGGCGCGATGCCTAGCGGCGCAGTTATTTTGAAAAAATCTCTTCTATTCATAATAATTTTACTAAAAAGTTTGATATTCAGGTGAACCAATTAATGCTTCAAATAAGTCTTCTAAAACTACCCTAATCGATGAATCATCGTTAGTAGCTATATAATTTTGCCATTCAAACATCCAGTTAAATGAGCTAATCCCACCTATTAATTTTTGTCTAAAATATTCTTTTCGAGTACCATTCACTCCTTCTGGCAAGGTCAATTCAATGAATTGCGCCAATAATTGATTGTCATATTCTTGATGAACAAAGTTATTTTTGACAAATTCAACAATATCAACCTCATAAGGCATTGTTTGATACTGATTAGCAACAGATTTACCTGTTAATAAAGCCGTTCCCATTTTATAGCGCATCGGCAAAGTTGAGGTATCAATCCAATTTTTACTAAAAGAAGGCGATTTAAAAAAACCAGGATAACCTTCGACTGATGTAGCATATCGAGGAAAGCCCATGATTGCTAAGACACTATCCATCAAACGATAAACATAAATATCATAGCTGTTCGGAGGAGGAATTAATGAACCTAATTGATTACCATTGAATGCGGTTATCGTTGAGAAATAAAGCTCTAAAGGTGATTTTATTTTTCCTCCGATGACTTCATTAGTAGAATCACTGTCATCTTCATCATAAAAATGAGTGGACTTTAATAGTTTTTTTAATACATTTTCTACTTCATAATTATCTGACCAAAGTTGTAAAGCTAATGGTTCAATAATATCCTGTTCCACTTCTTCTGAAAGGCGATCGCTCACAAAAAACAAGTACAAACGACGAACGAAAGCTCGTGCCGTTTCTACTTTATCAAAAACCATATCGACAAATTCCTGCAATTCTCGATACATATCTGCCTCCGAAGTCGCTCCCATGATGACTTTATTGTCGAATGCCGCGCTAAATTGTTTGTTTCCGTAATCGTGATGATTATATTTAGCATAGCCAATAGCTAGACCATTTGCGTCTTTTTCTGTGAAAAGTCCATCTCGAAATCCTGTCAATACCCTTGCAGCTTGCTGAATATCCTCTTCTGTATAATTAGTATAATTTCCTACACTCACTTGCTCGCCTTTCAAAATTGTAAACAATTCCAAAAATTCACGCGCGTAGTTTTCATTCGGATTCCATTTATTATTAACATTATTGTTTAAGAAGCGAAGCATTCGATTATCCAACGTCATTCGACGTGCTAATTCTTTCAAATTGCCAATTGCAAAATGCTGCAATGTTCTATAACTATCAAATATTCGCCAATCAGCATCGTCACCTGAAACATAAATTCCTGTATAAAAAATAGTCATTTTATGTCGAATAGACACGTCATTCATTAACTCATTGTAGAACCAAAATAAAACTCCAAACCTTGCTCTTCCTGTATCAGAAGGAGGTGTATAAGGTCCAGTCGTCAGCCAATAAGTTGTGCTATCTTCAAAATTAATTGGGCCTTTAGGCTCGATCAATGCTGGAATGGTAAAAAGTTCATTGACTGCCTCTTCTGCGGTTTTATTGGCAAAATAAGCAATTCGAGCAGCAGTAATATTATAAGTAGTTCGACGCAACAAGTGAGCCGCTAAACGCTTGCCCAGCAAACCTTGCCGTTTGGTCAATGATGCCATATTTTTGAATTGATGATGGATAATGGATAGTTAAAGGGAATATAAACAATGTCTTTGGGCATTAGACTGAATGAATTATTAATTAGTTTAACAATTCATTTTTCTTTTTTAAAAAAAACTTATACCAGTACTAGAGAGAGGATTCTATTAATAGAATGAATGTACATAATTTCTATTATTTCAGTAAAAAAATCCTGTTTTATATCTTAAAAAGTAAGGAATTTCATGCCAATCTATTTTTAATTCTCTAGTTGTTTTATTATTAATAAAAAAAATGTACTTTTGCACTCGCTAGCGGATGATGGAAGTTCATCCATTTGGTAAACCATTTAAAAATAAAATAATGGCAGTTTATTTAACAAAAGAGAAGAGAGAAGAGATTTACAAAGAATACAATGGTTCTGAAACAAATTCAGGTAGTACAGAAGGGCAAATTGCTTTGTTCACTTACCGTATCAAAATGTTGTCTGAACATTTACAAAGAAACCATAAGGATCACGGAAGTCGTCGTGCATTATTGACATTAGTTGGTAAGCGTAAACGTATGTTACGTTATTTGATGAACAAAGATATCGTTGTTTATCGTGCATTAATCGTAAAATTAGGTATCAGAAAGTAATTTCTGATTTCATATATTATCAAAAAAGGTGCTTCTTTTCAGTAAGAAGCACCTTTTTTGATTCTGTTATTTCATTAATTTTTTAGTCGTAACTAAATTT